>JAUVEG010000202.1 GCA_030594925.1 Gammaproteobacteria bacterium | reverse complement strand
ACTCCTGAAGGCGCACGCGATTATCTGGTGCCAAGCCGTACCCACGATGGCAAGTTTTTTGCCCTGCCGCAGTCACCGCAGCTCTTCAAACAGTTGCTGATGATGTCGGGAATGGATCGTTACTACCAGATCGTGCGCTGTTTTCGTGATGAGGATCTGCGTGCTGATCGCCAGCCGGAATTCACCCAGGTCGATGTGGAGATGTCCTTTATCGATGAAGAGGAGATCATGGGGGTGATGGAGGAGATGATTCGCACGCTTTTTGCGAAGGTGCTGAATGTGGAACTGCCGAATCCATTTCCACGCATGAGCTATGCCGAGTCGATGCGCCGCTTTGGTAATGATCGCCCTGACCTGCGCTGTCCGCTTGAATTGATCGATGTCGGTGATCTGATGCAGGATGTGGAGTTCAAGGTTTTTTCCGCTCCGGCTAATGATCCCAATGGTCGCGTTGCCGCATTGCGTCTGCCGCAGGGGAACTCCCTGTCACGCAAGGATATTGACGGCTATACCAAATTTGTCAGCATCTACGGGGCGAGGGGACTGGCCTATATCAAGGTCAATGACGCATCGAACGGGCGTGATGGCCTGCAGTCGCCGATTCTGAAGTTTCTGCCCGATGAAACCATCAGCGGCATCATGCAGCGCACGGGCGCCGAAGATGGAGACCTGATCTTTTTTGGCGCCGACAGGGAGAAGGTTGTCAACGAAGCACTCGGTGCGCTGCGTGACAAACTGGGTGCTGATCGTGATCTGCTGCAGGGGGAGTGGAAACCTGTGTGGGTCGTCGACTTTCCGATGTTTGAATATGATGAGGGGAATCAACGCTGGGATGCGCTGCATCATCCCTTTACCGCCCCCAAGGTTGAGCAGCAGGAGTCTCTGCAGAGCGATCCCGGCTCCTGTCTGTCGCGCGCCTATGACATGGTGCTGAATGGTTCCGAGATTGGCGGTGGTTCGATCCGTATCCACAAGGAGAAGATCCAGCAGCAGGTGCTGGGATTGCTGGGTATCGATGAACAGCAGGCCGAGGATAAATTCGGCTTTTTGCTGACAGCATTGAAGTATGGCTGCCCACCGCACGGCGGACTCGCTTTCGGACTGGATCGACTGGTGATGCTGATGGCCGGCGCCGACTCCATCCGCGACGTCATGGCCTTCCCGAAAACCCAGTCAGCCAGTTGCCTGTTGACCGGAGCGCCGACAGAGGTCTCCACTAAACAGCTGCGTGAATTGCACATCAAACTGCGCCAGACAGTAAAGCCGGAAGCTGGCTAAATCCCCCTCTCCTGAGGAAGAGGGCGGGGTGAAGGGCTGTTTTTCACCACAGATGCACACAGATAAACACGGATAAAAAGATAAAGAATTATCTGTGTGCATCTGTGTTTATCTGTGGTTAAATTTTGTTCCAACCGTCCCCGGTGGGAGCGGTGTAATCAACTGCTTCACATCCACTGCGTGATTTCGATCTCTACCGACTCCTCGCCGTTGGAGACCCACACTTCACTATCCTGGATACTGTACTGCAACTGCATCTGGCGATCGACCATGCTGCTCAGTCTTCTGGTTGCATCCGCCTGAAGATAGATCACTGACAGGTTTCTGAAGCGTTTGAGTTTGCCGCTGATCTGTCGCCACCAGATGGGCGAACTCCTGTCACTAAAACAGTAGATGATGACCTTGCCGGAGCGTGCGCAGGCTTTTTTGATGCGTTTTTCATCGGGCTGACCAAGATCGATCCATAGCTCTATTTCGTCACTCAGGCTTTTTTGCCAGAGATCCGGTTCATCCTCTGTACTGATTCCCCTGGTAAATGCCAGCTGCTCATTGGCATTGAGGGCAAAAGCCAGCAGCCGCACCATCATGCGCTCATCCGTCTCCGAGGGGTGACGGGCAATCGTAAAGTGGTGGTCATGATAATAGTGACGATCCATGTCAGCAATCTGCAGGGTCGTCTTGAAGATAGTTGCTTTAAGTGCCATGGTATTATTTGAATTTGTAGGTTGGGCAAAGCTCTGCACCGAATCTGTTGGGCACGCTTATTTCCAGATAAACTCAGGCTGTAGGGGGAATACATGATTCAAGGCGTACCCAACATCTACGAAGGAAATCGCTTTGCCCAACCTACATCTGTTCATTCGTCAGCATTTCCTGAATCGACTCTCTTGCGCGTCAGCTTGAGTCTTCCATGTTTGGTTTTTCTATCGACGCGTTTTCTTTGTGAACTGCGGGTTGCCCTGGTGGCCCGCCGCTTTTTTTGCACACGGGTTGCACTGATGATCAGATCCCGCAGGCGATTCAGCGCCTCCTCTTTGTTTTGCTCCTGACTACGGCTCTGTTGTGATTTGATGACGATGACGCCTTCACTGGTGAGGCGGCTGTCTCTGAGTCCCAGCAGCCGCTGCTTGTAAAATTCCGGCAGGGAGGAGGCCTTGATATCAAAGCGCAGATGGATGGCTGTAGAGACCTTGTTGACATTTTGTCCCCCGGCGCCGCGCGCGCGAATCGCGCTGATCTCGATCTCATTGTCAGGGATACTGACCTGACTGGATATGCGCAGCATGGAAAATACCCGAGCGAGAAAAGTAATATTCTACCACTGCTGTTAACATGACTATCAAATATCACATGAGCCTCATCCCTAACTCGAAAATAGAGAGTTTTGTCATCTCGAACGCATGTGAGAGATCTTATTCATCAATCGGTTAAGATTTCTCCTTTGAGTCGAAATGACAGCTTTTGAGAGTTTAGCAAGAGACTCACATATCAGTAATCTATTGATGAATGCGACCCTCTACTATATTCACGATCCCATGTGCAGCTGGTGCTGGGGGTTTGAAGCAGCGCGCAGGCAACTCTTTGGCCAGTTGCCGCAAAATCTTCATGTCAGGCGGCTGCTCGGTGGTCTTGCTGCGGACACAGATCAGCCGATGGCTGATGAGATGCGTGCATATATTCAACACGCCTGGCATGAGATCGAGCAAAAAGTTGCCGGGATGCACTTCAACTTTGATTTTTGGAGAGCCTGTCAACCAAGGCGCGCCACCTGGCCGGCCTGTCGAGCGGTTATTGCAGCACGGCGGCAGGGCGGGGAGTACGACGAAAAAATGACAGCGGCGATTCAAACCGCCTACTACACGCAGGCCAGAAATCCCTCCGACGATGTGACATTGATTGAACTTGCGGACGAACTTGGATTGAATCACACAGATTTCACTGCCGCCCTGAATAGTGACGAGACACAACGGCAGCTGTTGTCAGAGATGGAGTTGACCTCAGAGCTGGCGGCGCGGAGTTTTCCATCACTGCTTCTGAAAATGCAAAATTCAGTGAGGACGATACCGATACATTACACCCAAAGTGATAAGATGCATCAATTGATTATCCGGATGCTTGGGAAGCTCTGATCAAGTCGCTTCGCCTGCATGGACGTAGGTGAGGGGCGTGAGCAGGGAGCGGAAGCTTTGCGCCTTGGCCAGAGCTTCCCGGCAAGTTGTTCTACGGGGGAAGGGGTTAAGAACCCCCATCCCATGGACTTATTCAGAGGTTTCTTAGTCGAATGAATATGAATAAACACTATTTTCAGCTGCGCCTCAACAGCACCTATGAATCCAGCAACAACAAATTGCAGCATCTGCAGGTCGAGCATGTCGTCGATAGCGAGTGGCAGCCTCTGGTGTTGAGCGAGCGGAGTCCCGGGTTTTTGATCTATGCCTATTCGATTTTCACCTGTCAGCATCTTTTTATGCGCAACAACTGTGCCGAAAGGGGCATCGAGCTGGCATCTGCCAGCGGTGAATTGGTGCTGGTTGCGGATGAAGAGTGGAGGATCGCA
>JAUVEG010000011.1 GCA_030594925.1 Gammaproteobacteria bacterium | reverse complement strand
AGCAATCTTCTGACCGCGAATTGCCGGATGTGCAGACGAACGTGTCAGAATAATTTTGCAAATTGAAGACCGGCCTGATATTCTTACGTCATAGAGTATACGTATGAATAGCGGGGGTTCATTATGGATAAAATTTTATCGGCGCGTGTTGATGAGTCAGTTATACAGCAAATAGGAGTGTTAGCCAATGAACTTAAAACCTCCAAGAAAGCTGTTATTGAAGCGGCAATCAGAGTGTTTTCTGAGCAGACCGGTTTAGAGAAAAAAATTGATGCATTTGAAAACAGCTGTGGCGCCTGGGAAAGATCAGAAACTCCTCAGGAAAGCATTTCAGAAGCGCGTTCAGCTTTCAATAAATCGATGCAAAGGCATCATCGATGAGGGCTTATATCGATGCGGATATTCTTATCTGGCATCTTCGAGGAGAGAAGAGGGCAAAAAATTTGTTAATGCGTCTTCGGGACAAGGGTGGTTACGATCTTTATACCGGAGCGATGCAGCGTGCAGAAGTTGTTTTCTTTATGAGGCCTGAAGAGGAGGCTGCGACAGCGTTATTTTTGTCGCAGTTTACAACAGAGTCAGTGGACCAGAAAATTGTTGATATAGCCGGGACGCTGTATCGTAAATGGAATCCCAGTCATGGAACTGATGCCAATGATGCAATTCTAGCCGCTACTGTGATGCAGACAGGAGGATGCATTTTTACGCTGAACAGCAAACATTTTCCTATGCCGGAATTAAATATCCGGAAAGGATGGAGGTGAATCTTTTCATGTGCTCACGAAAGATTAACCGGGATAAAACAGCAGGCCGTTATCGATGGTGACGGCATGCATCGGATGCGCATAGAGTTCCGAGAGGTTCTCCGGGGTGGCAATATCCATCGTCCTGCCTTGAATGTAACGCCCGTCGCCAAATAGCAGCAGTAGATGTGAACACAGGCGTACAGCGACTGATGGATCGTGCAGCACCATGATGCATGACCTATTATCTGTCGAGAAATACTCTGTAAGTAATTGTAATAACTTAAACATTATCCCTGGATCAAGGTGGTTTTCCGGCTCGTCCAGGAGTGCAATGCGTGGTGACTGGGTATGCAGAATCGCCATCGCAACCCGCTGCATCTCGCCGCCGGAGAGGGTGTTCGCCGCTCTTTTCGCAAGCTCTGTAATCTTGAAATTTCGCATGGCAGTGTGAACCTGTTGGCGATCCTCAGTGGTGATGCCGGCCAGCAGTTTCTGCTGCGCAAACCTGCCACTCATTACCAGCTCTTCAACCGTGGTCGGAAAATCATAACTGCTGTGCTGAAACAGCAGGCCGACTAATTGGGCGAGCCCGCGCCGGGAGTAGCTGTTGATTGGCTGCTGCTGAATGAGAATCTCGCCATCTTCAACCTCTCGCAATCCTGCCAGGCTGTGCAGCAGCGAGGTTTTTCCGCAGCCATTGGGACCGAGAATCCCCCAGCATTGCTGCGGCTCGATACGCCACTGCAGTTGATTGATGAGCTCCCTGTTGCCGGCGCGAATATTGATCTTTTGACACTGCAGCAAGGCTTTCATCGCTGCGCTCTTTTCATCAGAAAAAGAAAGATTGGTACACCGATCATGGCGGTAAAAACGCCGACTGGCATCTGCCTCGGCGCAATGATGGTGCGTGACATCACATCAGCCGCCATCATCAGCACCCCTCCGAGCATGACGCTGGCGGGAATCAGGCGGCGATGCGAGGCGCCTGTCACAAATCGTACAAGATGTGGAGTCACCAGCCCGATGAATCCAATCGGCCCGGCAGCGGTGACTGCGATTGCCGTCACACTCACTGCTACGCCCAGCATCACGAAGCGCAGGGGCCTAACGGAGACTCCCAGTGATGCGGCCTGCAGATCGCCAAGCAGCAGCATATCCAGTGGTTTTGCCAGCAGCAAGGCGGCAACCAGCCCGACTGCCAGTGTGGCGGCAGGCAGCAGCAGTGAAGAACTCTCCCCAAGGTCACCGATCAGCCAGAAGAGCATGCCGGGGATCTGGGCCGTTGGCGCTGCAGTCAGTAAAAATGTGATCAGCGCCCCCCATCCGGTCGTCAGGATGATGCCGGAGAGCAGCAGTTGCTGCTGCTGCAAGCCCTGACGCAACCCTGTGAAAGAGAGCAGTATCAGGGTGCTGAACGCAGCTCCGGCAAGCGCCATGAATGCATGAAGTTGAGCGGGAATCGCCAGCAGAAACGCAATCAGCATCGCCGCAGCGGCGCCTCCTGATGTGCCTAGAATATAGGGGTCGGCGAGAGGGTTCCGCAGCAGCGCCTGCATCAGAACGCCGGCGAGCGCGAGTAATCCACCGATGATGAAAGCGAACAGGGCGCGGGGTAATCTCAGCTCCCACAGAATGCGTGACCAGGTCGTCTCATCGGGATTGAACAACAGTTCGACGATTGCCGCAAAGGGGATGGAGACGCTTCCATAGCTGACCGACAACAGCAGTGTTGCTGCAATGCCCGCAGCGATCAGCAAGATCAGCAAAGGCTGTTTCATGGATGCAATCTGATGATGGGCCATCCCTGCTGCTGCGCGCGTTGTTCGAGGAGTTCATCCGGATTCACGGCAACAGGATGATCGACCTGCTCCAGCAGCGGCAGATCATTATGCGAGTCACTATAGAACCAGCTGCCATCCAGCGATTGCTGATGTTGCTGCAGCCACTCTTCAAGACGATGTACTTTTCCCTGTTGAAAACTGGGTTCGCCGGCGACCTCTCCGGTGTAGCGTCCCCGTTTGATACGGGGCTCGGTTGCAATCAAATGGTTGATGCCAAAACGTTCGGCAATCGGCGCGGTCACGAAGGCGTTGGTGGCGGTAATGATCATCAGGATATCTCCCTTGTGGCGGTGTTTATTGACCAGCGCCAGGGCATCAGAGGTGATCAGGGGCTCGATAGTGTGACGCATGAATTGCCGATGCCACTGTTGCAGTTTTTCCAGCGGATATTGAGACAATGGATGGAGTGAGAATTGTAAAAACTCCATGATATCAAGGCGTCCATCCTTGTACTCCTGGTAAAAACGCTGATTTTCCCGTTCGTAGATATCACGATCAACAATCCCCTGATCGCATAGGAATGTCCCCCACAGATAGTCGGAATCCCCGGCGAGCAGGGTATTGTCAAGATCAAAGATTGCCAGCGCCACGCGAATTATCCCGCAAATAAGATTGTCAGAAGTTTCACCGCAAACTATACCGATTTTCTTTATTTAGCAGTAGTTTATGTTGCATCATTCTTGCTTTATCACACAAAATTTGAAAGAATGAAACTAGTTATCCGATATTAATAAACTCTTTGATCGTGATAGATTCTGACGGTTTCCGGCCAAATGTCGGTATTATTCTGTGCAATCAACAGCGCCAGTTGTTCTGGGCAAAACGCATCGGACAGGATGCATGGCAGTTTCCACAGGGAGGCATCGATACGAATGAGTCCCCTGAAGAGGCGATGTATCGTGAACTGGATGAAGAGGTTGGACTGAAACCTCATCATGTCAGTCTGCTTGGCTCGACGCACGACTGGCTGCGTTATCGACTGCCGAGGCGTTATATCCGCAAGAACACCAATCCTGTCTGCATCGGGCAGAAACAGCGCTGGTATCTGTTGCGTGTCAACTGCAGCGAATCTGATTTCTGCCTGGATCACTCTCCGAAACCGGAGTTTGATCACTGGCGCTGGGTAAAGTACTGGTATCCGGTCGACAAGGTCGTCTACTTTAAACGCAGAGTCTATGCTGATGCATTGAAACAGCTGGCTCCGCTTCTGTTTCCGAACGAGAAGTCCGGGCTGCAACTCTCCGAGCCGCGCGCCATTTCCCGGCGTGTGCGCCTCTATCGTTGAGAGTGCCATTTTGGAGTAGCTTGCCAGCACCCACTATTCCTTGAGTGGCTAACATCATTACACATGGGTCAAAAATCAATATTGACTCTCGCAAAGGCGCAAAGCTCGCCAAGAAAAACCTTTGCGGTCTTGGCCTACATGGATGTAGGTCAAGGGCGTAAGCAGGACGCGGAAACTTTGCGCCTTTGCGAGAGAAAATAATTTTTTCATGTCTTGTCAGCCTGAGATCTGGTCTAGCTAGGCATTGATTGGTGCCAAAGTTCCTGCTTTGTGTAGTTATAACGGATATCACTGCATGCTCGAAACCCTTCATCGTATTATTCAGAAAGTCAACGCCTGCCGGGATCTCGGCGAGGCGCTTGATACCATTGTCTATATGCTTCGGCAGAGTATTCAGGCGGATGTCTGTTCTGTCTATCTGACCGATTTTGAAAATCACCGTCATGTTCTGAGAGCCACGGTTGGTCTCAATAAGGAAGCGATTGGAAAAGTCTGGCTGCCGATGCACCGCGGGCTGGTCGGGCTGGTGTGTGAACGCGCCGAAGCGATCAATGTCGAGGATGCCCACAGTCACAAGAAATATCTTGCTACTGTCGAGACCGGAGAGACCCGCTATCACGGGTTTCTTGGGGCGCCCATTCTGCAGCAGAGTAAAGTGCTTGGCGTACTGGTGGTTCGCAACAGGAAGGCGGGGAAAATTGATGACGAGGTGGTCACTTTCGTTCTCACCCTGGCGGCTCAGCTTGCCGGCGCAATCGCTCACGCCGATGCCACCGGAGAGGTGGCAAAAATTCAAAGGACGGGAGGCCCCGGCAATCAGTTTTTGAAGGGACGCGCCAGTTCCAGCGGAATCGCAATCGGGACTGCATTTGTTACCTATCTTCCCGCTGATCTGGAGAGTGTTCCGGATCGCATGACGCACGATAGAGAGCTGGAGCAGCAGCAGTTGCGCCAGGCAGTCGATGCAGTGCAGCAGGAGTTGCGCAGGCTCAAACAGAAATTAAGCGACGATCTTCCGGAAGAGGACCAGGCTCTTTTTGACGCCTGGGTGATGATTCTCTCTGAAGATGCGCTCACTGGCAGGGCGATGCAGCTGATTGCGGAGGAGGGGATGTGGGCGCCTGCGGCACTGCGCATAACGGTTGAGGAGCATGCGGGTGTTTTTGACGCCATGGAGGATATCTATCTGCGTGAACGGGCATCGGATATCCGTGATCTGGGGCGCAGGGTGCTGTCGTATCTGCAGCAGGAGTTGCCGTCAAGCATCGAATATCCCGAATGTACGATCCTTGTTGGAGAGGAGGTCAGCGCAGTACAACTTGCCGAAGTGCCGCGTTCCAGGCTGGCGGGTGTCGTTTCAGCCACTGGTTCAAGCTCGTCGCATGTGGCGATTTTGTCGCGTGCCCTGGGCGTACCCTCCGTGATGGGAGTGGAATCGCTTCCAACAACCCATCTTCATGGCCGGGAACTTATCCTTGATGGCTATAGCGGCCGCCTCTATGTCTCGCCACAACCTATGGTGCGGGCAGAGTATCAACGCCTGGCGGAGGAGGATCGCGCGCTTACTGCAGAACTTGAGAATTTGCGCGGACTGCCTGTCGAAACCACCGATGGTGTTCGTATTCCTCTCTATCTCAACACCGGCCTGCTCTCGGATATGAGCACTTTTGGTATTGAAGAGTCCGATGGAGTCGGCCTCTATCGTACCGAATTTCCCTTCATGGTCAGAGACCGCTTTCCCGGTGAAGAGTCGCAGGTAAAAAATTATCGCAAGGTCCTGCAGGCATTCTCCCCCCGGCCCGTGGCATTGCGGACTCTGGATATTGGTGGAGACAAGCCTCTGCCCTATTTTCCTGTGAAAGAGTCAAACCCGTTTCTCGGTTGGCGCGGTGTGCGCATTTCACTGGATCATCCCGAAATATTTCTTACCCAGGTGAGAGCTATGCTGCGCGCCAGTTTCGGCCTGGATAATCTGCATATCATGTTGCCGATGGTGACTTCTGTTGCAGAGGTTGATCAGCTGCTTGCTCTGATCAAGCGCGCGCACCGTGAATTGCTAGAGGAAGGCTGTGCGATCACGAAACCTAAAACAGGGGTGATGATCGAAGTTCCTGCAGCCGTTTACAACAGTGCTGCGATCGCCAAGCGCGTCGATTTTATTTCGGTTGGCACAAACGACCTGACGCAGTATCTGCTGGCAGTCGATAGAAATAATCCACGTGTCGCAGAACTCTACAGTGATCTTCATCCGGCGGTCCTGTTTGCGTTAATGCAGATTATCGAGGGCGCACGTCAGTACAACTGCCCTGTCGGCATCTGTGGCGAGCTGGCAGGAAATCCGCTGGCAACTCCGTTACTGGTCGGGATGGGAGTGGGCAGTCTGAGTATGAGCGCCGGCAGTCTGCTGCGTGTTAAACGTGTGGTATCGACCATCAGCCAGGCAGATTCGATGCGTCTGCTGCAAAGCGTCCTGCAGATGAACGAGGCGGATGAAGTCACCGCTTTCATGAGCGCCGCGCTTGAAAACCTCGGCCTGGAAAAACTGCTTAAACCGGGGCAGGGATAGGAGAGAGGGTTGAGGAATCAGGACTGAGATAGCAATGATTTGTCCTTAGTCCTTAGTCCTTGATTTTATGTTACTCTCCGCACGGTCTTGTTTGCGGAACTATCCAACATCTCTCCATGATCAAAGTCTCCTCTCTATGTCGAAATTATGCCGGTTTTCGTGCGGTCGATAATGTTACTTTCGAGGTGGGGAAGGGTGAGGTTGTAGGCCTGCTGGGACACAATGGCGCGGGTAAAACGACTGTCATGAAGATGCTGACCGGTTATCTGCAGCCATCCGCCGGCAGTGTTGTGATCGACAACATGGAGATCAGCGATCACCGCTATGAAGTTCAGAAGCTGATTGGCTACCTTCCTGAAAACTGCCCCCTCTATACAGCGATGAGCGTCATCGACTATCTCGACTGGATGGCTGATCTCAAGGGCGTCGCCAAGCAGCAAAAACCGCAACGCATCGCTGCTGCGATTGCCGCCACAGACTTGCAGCAGCAAGCAAATCAACACATCTCAACGCTGTCACGTGGAATGCGGCAGCGTGTCGGCGTGGCCCAGGCGATCCTTAACCGGCCAAAAGTACTGATACTGGATGAACCGACCAACGGCCTGGATCCGGGGCAGATCGAATTGATGCGGCTGCTGATCCGCCAGGCGGCATCCTGGTCAACTGTGATTCTTTCGACTCACATCATGCAGGAGGTTGAAGCCGTTTGTGACCGGGTGCTGATCATGCGCGGCGGACAGCTGGCAGTGGATGCCCCGCTGGATGCTCTCCACAGCAGTGGTTTGCTCGTTATGAAAGCGCAGGGTGCAGCTGACAACATTATCGCACTGCTTGACAGCACCAACCTGGTTGCCAGTGTCGAGAACAACGCTGCGCAGAGTTACCAGATCAGCGTCGATCCCGGGAGGGAGGATGAAACTGCGCGGAAAATTGTAAAGGTGCTGGTGGAGAATGGCATCGAAATCAGCCAGATCTCCTCACAGCGTGATCGCCTTGAATCGCTGTTTCGGCAGGCGAGGTGATCCCCGGTGGCCACTTTTTCTCAAACCACAAAACATGAATTCGGCGCGCTCTTCTCCTCGTTGTCAGCCTATCTTTTTATTGCGCTGTTTCTGATCGTTTCACTGTTTATCTTCTTCTGGGTCGAGACATTCTTTGCCCGCAATCTTGCCGATATGCGCCCCCTGTTTGAGTGGATGCCGCTGCTGATGATCTTTCTTGTTGCCGCATTGACGATGCGCATGTGGTCGGATGAACGCCGCAGTGGAAACATAGAGATGCTGTTGACATCCTCGACACCCGTGTGGCGATTGGTGGCGGGAAAATTTGCTGCGGTGACTGTCCTGATTCTGCTGGCGCTGCTGTTGACGCTGCCGCTGCCATTGACGGTTGCACTGAGCGGGCCGCTCGACTGGGGACCTGTGATCGGTGGCTATATCGCATCACTGTTGCTTGCTGCATCCTATGCGGCGATTGGCCTCTACCTCTCCTCCAGAACAGACAACCAGATTGTCAGTCTGATTGGAACCATCGCCATCTGCGGAGTGCTCTATGTGATTGGTTCCGGCACCCTGACAGCATTCGCCGGACAGAGAGTAAGTGAGGTCATGGCGCATTTCGGCAGCGGATCGCATTTTTTGTCGATCACGCGCGGCATGATCGATTTTCGTGATCTTTTCTACTATGTCACACTGATGCTGATCTTTCTGCTGCTGAATTTTCTCTCCGTTGAAAAACTGCGCCTGGCAGGCGGCACCCCGGGTCCGCGATACAGGCGTCTGCAGATGGTTGCTTTTCTCTGCATCAACGCGCTGTTGATGGGTAATGTATTGCTGACAAAGAGCACCGCGTTGCGCATCGATCTGACGCAGGGGAAAAGCTTCAGTATCTCTGAAACGACACACGGCTATCTGCAGCAACTGCAGCAGCCGTTGCTGATCCGGGGGTATTTCAGCGCCAGAACCCACCCGCTGTTGTCACCCCTGGTGCCGCAACTGCGTGATCTGATACGCGAATATGAGGTCGCCGGTGACGGCATGGTGAATGTCGAGATGATCGATCCGCTCGAAGAGCCGGAAATGGAACAGGAGGCGGGGCAAAAGTACGGCATTGAACCTGTCGCATTCCAGGTTGCCGACAAGTATCAATCCTCACTGGTGAACTCCTATTTTAATCTGCTGATTCGATACGGCGATCACTACAGGACGCTGGATTACAATGATCTGATCGATGTCAAAATGCGCAGTGAAACGGATCTCGATATCCGTCTGCGCAATCCGGAATATGACATCACCAGGGCGATCAGGAGAGTGCTGTCGGAACAGCGCAGCGGCAAAGCACTGTTTGATTCCATTGGCAGGCCGGTCACCTTTCGCGGCTTTATCTCCACCACGCAGAGACTGCCTGTCGGGCTGCAACAGTTGAAACAGGATCTTGACGCTATTCTCGAGGTGTTCGAGCAGGGATCAGATGGAAGGTTCTCCGTCAGCATCATCGATCCGCAGGCGGATGACGGCGCAGTCGCGAAGCAGATACGCAGCAGTTACGGGTTCCGTCCGATGGTGCTGGGCGTGCTCAAACCGGATCCATTTTTTTTCTACATGGTTCTCGAAAGCGGTGGCCAATGGGTTCCCATCCCCGTGCCGGAAGATCTGAAAAAAAGGCGCCTGCAGGCATCGCTGGAGGCGGGATTGCGCCATTTTGCTCCCGGTGTGCTCAGAACCATTACAGTGACGATGCCGGCTGCACCGGACACCATCTTCGGCTTCAAACGCAAGGGGCTGGCGAGCTATCTTCAGATCGAAAAGCATTTGCGTGAGAGCGTCATCATCCGCAAAGATGATTTGAGCAGCGGCAGCGTACCCGCCGGCAGTGATCTGCTGCTGTTGATTGCTCCTGAATCACTGAATGAGAAGCAGCTGTTTGCGATCGATCAATATTTGATGCAAGGGGGATCGGTCATCATCTCTGCAGCCCCGTGGAAGATCAAACTTGGAAGTGACGCCATTGCCGCTGAAAAGCATGAAACAGGCCTGGAGCTGTGGCTGGCGCATCATGGCATCACGCTGCGCGACGCCATCGTCATGGATACGCAGAACTCGGCTTTTCCGATACCGGTGCAACGCAACAGCGGTGATGCTGTTGTCGATGAGACGCAAAATCTAGCCTACCCCTTTTTCCCGGATATTCGCAAAGAGGGGATGGAGAACGAAACAGGAATTACCGCCTCGCTGAATCAGATGACACTCAACTGGGCGGCGCCAATCACCATCGAGGCGAGGGATCATGAGGTCATCCCGTTATTGCAGAGTTCTGTAGACAGCTGGCTGGAAGAGCGCGGGAGCATACAGCCTGATTTTGAGCGCTTCCCGCAGAGCGGTTTTTCCAGTGGCGATGATCAGGAGAAGCAGGCGTTTCTGCTGGCGGCTATCATCCAGGGTAAGTTTGACTCTTTTTTTAAAGGAGAAAAGTCGCCGTTATTCGAAGCGCAAGCGGGTGAGAAGCAGTTTGCGGTCGATGTTATTGAGCGATCATCGGCAGATGGCAAGATCATACTCATCGGCTCGGATCTCTTTCTGGCGGATTCGGTGATCGAGCTGGCAACCCGGGCGACAGGCAGCCGCTATCTCAATAGCATGCAGTTGATCGAAAATATCATGGAGTGGTCATTCGAGGAGCCCGGTCTGCTGAAACTGCGCGGAAGAGGAGATTATGCCCGCACACTGCTGCCCCTGAGCCGTGGACAGCAGCGCCTGCGGGAGTACCTCAACTATGCCGCCGCAATCGCCGGTGTCATGTTACTCTACGCCATCGAAAAAATGCTGCGGCGAAGACGCCGCCGCGACTGGGAAAAATTAACCACAGATGCACACAGCCAACCTAAAACTTAAAACCTAAAACTTAAAACCTACCCAGAGAAATGAATGAATAACAAGCTTATTGCACTACTCATATCCAGCGTGCTAACACTCGGCGCCTGTTCATCGACAACGACAAAAGTAGCGCGTGACGACAGCGCAAGCAGCATGCTGCCGGGCAAATACAGCACCGTAAAAGCGGTCGGGAACTACCATGCTTCACGCCTGACGGGTGACTACGCAGGCTATAAATCCACCAAACAGTTCATCAAGAATATGGAGAGGCAATATGGATTTGAGCGCAGCTATTTGAATGGACTTTTTTCACAGGCCGATCGCAGGAACGGTGTGTTGCGTATCATGAACCGCTATACCGGGGTGAAAGGTCCGGTTTCACGGGGCGCATGGGATCGCTACCGCAAAAAATTCCTCACTGAAAATCACATCTCCAAAGGGGCCGCATTCTGGGCAAGAAATCGTCTCGCACTGCAACGCGCAGAGCAGCAGTATGGCGTCCCGGCCGAATATATCGTTGCTATCATTGGTGTCGAGACCATCTATGGCGGCAATGTCGGGCGCTCCCCGGTCTTCGATTCAATCGCAACCATTGCTTTCGACTATCCACGCCGTTCCAAATATTTCACCGATGAGCTGGAGCAGTATCTGCTGATGTCCAGAGAGGAGCGTTTTGATCCCCGCACAAAACGTGGCTCCTATGCCGGCGCCATGGGACTGGGGCAGTTCATGCCCAGCAGTTTTCGCAAATATGCAGTCGATTTCAATGCTGACGGCAAGCGCAACCTGTGGACTCCGACTGACGCCATCGGCAGTGTCGCCAACTATTTCCAGAGTTACGGCTGGCGCAGAGGCGAGGGAGTTGTTGTGCGCGCCACACATTCAGGCAATGCATACAAAGCAATGGAATCAGGGTTTGACAGCAGCCACTCACTGGGAAGTCTTAAAAGGGCAGGTGTACGGGCTTCCGGCCAGGTCAGCAGCCGCAATGTCAGCCTGCTGCGCTACAGCACCTATTCAGGCGATGAGTTATGGCTCGGCAAGCATAACTTCTATGTGATTACCCGCTACAATCACAGCAACAGATATGCCATGGCGGTGCATCAACTGGCGCAGGCAGTCAAGCGGCGCTATCGCTCCATGCGATACGCCTACCAGGATAGCGCTGCAGAGGGCGGGAGTTAGGTTTTAGGGGAGAATTTAAGTGGGGAGGTTTTAGGTTTTAGGTTTTAAGAGAGCCTCTTGCAATGCCCCATTTAAGTTGTCATTTCGACTGAAAGGAGAAATCTTAATTCATTGATAAATAAGATCTCTCACATTCGTTCGAGATGACAAAGTTCACTATTTACGAGATTTGCAAGTGGCTCAAGTTTTAGGTTGTTCCGGCAGGTCGAACCCGATGCACTCCTTCCAGCGGTTGACGATGCGGCAGAAGAGTTCAGCTGTACCTTCTGCATCATAGATCGCGGAGTGCGCTTCGCGATGGTCCCACTCCATGCCGGCGGCAATTGCGGCTTTGGCAAGCACCGTCTGGCCGTAAGCCAATCCTGCCAGGCTGACGGTATCGAAGGTGGAGAAGGGGTGGAAGGGATTGCGTTTGTTGCGGCAGCGTTTTGCAGCGGCATTGATAAATGCAAGGTCAAAAGTTGCGTTGTGTCCCACCAGAATCGCGCGTTTGCAGCCACTCTCTTTGATGGCGTGTCGAATCGGCGAAAAGCAGTGCTGCAGAGCCTCTTTTTCATGCAGAGCGCCACGCAGTGGATTGTCCGGGTCAATACCATTGAATTCCAACGCCTTGGGATCCAGATTGGCTCCCTCGAAAGGCAGCACGTGACAGTGGAGAGTCTCGGCCCGTTCCAGCAGGCCATTGGTGTTGATTCGCAGGGTGACGGCTGCAATTTCGAGCAGTGCATCCTGTTCAGCATTGAAGCCGCCTGTCTCGACATCCACCACCACCGGCAGGAAACCCCGGAATCGACCGGCAATCACCGGATTATATGTAATCATGTAACGCAGAATAGCAGATCGGCTTGATCGACACTATGGAAAGGGATAGCATGACGTGAGTTCTGAGACTTGGTTCCACTAGAATCCTTGATTCACTAAAATGCTTGCAAATGAGTCAAGTTTTAAAAGAATCTCTCGCTAAGAACGCAAAGGACGCAAAGGTTTTTCTTGGCGGTCTTGGCGTCTTGGCGAGAAAAATGATCTCTTTTTATGCCTCGTCAGTCTGAGACCTGGTCTCGCAATTTCATGCAAAATAAGAATAAG
>JAUVEG010000066.1 GCA_030594925.1 Gammaproteobacteria bacterium | reverse complement strand
CCGCAATTTGCGACAAGATGGTGCGGCGTCATCCACATGTTTTCGCAGATGAGACGGTTGCATCGGTCGCCGAGCAGAGCAGGGCATGGGAGCAGCACAAAGCCAGGGAGCGGGAGTCACAGCAGAGCGCAGTTTCAGGCGTCGCTCTGGCTTTGCCTGCCCTGGTGCATGCGAAAAAATTGCAGAGCCGCGCATCGCGTGTGGGGTTCGACTGGCCTGATATTTCAGGGCCGCTGGCGAAATGCCACGAAGAGTTGGCGGAGATTGAGGAGGCGCTGGAGCAGGGCGATCAGCAGCAGATTGCAGGTGAGATTGGCGATCTGCTGTTTGCTGTCGTCAATCTCGCACGTTTTGCCGATGTCGATGCTGAGGCGGCGTTGAAAGGTTCGAGTGAGCGTTTTGTCACGCGTTTTCAATTTATTGAACACAGGCTGGCAGAGCAGGGTATGACCACCCCGGATCTCTCTTTGGAGGAACTCGAGGAGTTGTGGGTTTTGGCGAAACAGGCTGAGAAATCAACGCAGGATGGAGAGTAAGGGGGAAGTTCTCAAAAAGTCCGTGTGAATATCGTCATTGCGAGGGAGCCTAAGCGACTGTGGCAATCTCCAGACCAGATTGCCGCGTCGCCTCCGGCTCCTCGCAATGACGATACCCTCTCCAGCCACTCAGCTCGACAGAGCAGTCAAAACTGATCGTAATGCCCTCCAATAGCAAAAATATAGATGTAGTTTTCATCGTACTTATAAATTAAACGGTCTTTCCGGCTAATGCGGCGAGACCATAAGCCCGAGAGGTTATGTTTTAATGGCTCAGGTTTTCCCGTGCCAAGGTGCGGGTCGCCACGAAGCATCTCCTTCAGTAGTCGGCAAAGCACTTTGTGCAGTTTATGGTCTCTTTGTCTGAGTTGTTCGTAAGCAGTCCATGTATTACCTTCAAATACCAGTGATCTCATCAAGCTCTCCAGCAGTAGGCTTATATCCCTTATTCTTCACATTCGTAGCTGTTGAAGCTGCAATTTGTTTCATTAAGTCGCTGTTTTGCATGATATATAAGGTTTCCTGTTCACGTTCCCAGTCGTCTGCACTCAAAACAATAAAATCGTCACCGCTCCTGCGTGTTACCTTAAGTGGTAAATGCTCGCTAACGACATGTTCCACGAAACTTTTTAGATTCTCTCTAAATTTATTAACACTAATACTATCCATTCAGCTAGCCTCATTTATGTACTGTAATACCGTACATAGTAGTATAAAAGCACTGGCGAAGCAATTCATATGCACAATATGAAGCTGCTCCCTATATGTTGTCGATCGCGCATGCTTTGCCGAAACAGGTTGTAGCAATACACGGGGCTTTTTGATAAGTTGCTGATGGCATCGTAGACTGTTGATAAATATCAAAGAAGTATCGAAAAGAGTGCTGATTACCAGAAACAGACAGCGATGCGAGCAAAATCCCTGTAAACTACACCGTTTGATTCTGGGCTATAGCTGGCATTTTCCGGGTAGATAGCAGTAGATTGATGGAGGGGCAAAATGCTCACATATGATGATGTAAACAAGCAGAATGACAAGATTACCGAACTGACCAACGTATTGACTTTTCTGCTGTCAGACCGGGCGCTCTATGATACCCAGGTGATTAGTGATCTCTTTTTTGACTTGGTGAAAGAGGTTGAAGACCACCTTAAAACCCAGGACAAATTTGTTTATCGCACTTTGCTTGCAGCTCCCGATCAGAAGGTGAGAAACCTCTCTAATAAGTTCATGTCAGGCGGTGTGGAGATCAAGCGAGTTTTTGCAGAATATCTGAAAGTATGGTGTGGTAGAAAAAGCAAAAAATGTAAACAGCTGTATATCAAGGATCATATCGTTTTTGTCAGAGAGACGGAGGAGATGTTTGATCTTATCCTGAACCGTATCCAGGATGAGCAGGAGAAGCTCTTTCCGATGCTGCGTGAAGTCACAGGCGACGACAATATGATAGCGAAATAGACGCTATTATTGGCCTCCCTAACGCCCGGCAATGCCGGGCGTTACTCTTTGCGTCGCATCTTCCAGCGCCGCATCACATGCCATTTCCATAAGGCATTGATCCCGAAATAACCGATGATTGCCAGTGTAATGCCGATGGTGAGGCTGCCGGTGAGCAGAGGTATCCAGATTTCATCGAAACACTCCATGAACCAGTGCATCGAGAGTGAGTCGGGAATCTCGATCACTGGGATTCCAAGTATCCGGCAACCCAGAAAATAGGCCCCCAGAAAAATTGGCGGGATAGTGAACGGGTTCGTCATCCACACCAACAGAATTGAGATGGGAATGTTTGCACGCCAGACGATAGCGCTCCACACGGCGCCGACCATCTGGCCGGGAAAAGGGATCAGCGCCCAGAAAGCCCCGATGGAAAATCCGCGTGCAACCGAAAGACGGTTGATATGCCACAGGTTGGGAGAGTGCAGATGCTCGCCAAAGATGCGCAAATAGCGATTATTGCGAATCAGCGCAGCGTCAGGGCAGTAGCGTTTGAAAAATTTTCTGGGCACTGTAGAAAATCGTTATCCGGATGTTAGATTGCAAGCAGTCGTCGTCATTTCGCAATAAGCCCCGTGCATTTTTGAAGTCTGTGCAGGGCTGGAATCCGTTTTTCAGGGACGCGTGAATACATCCATGGTCGCTTCCGGCGTCCTGCCTCTGGCGACACTGATACATCCATGTATGACGTAAGCTCTGATAAAACATCCCTGTTTTCTACAGCCCTGAAAAGCAAATCCCAACCCTACTTATTTGCACGGAGTTATTGAGATGTTACCAATGTTGCTGATTGTTGGCATTATCGCATAACTTCTCATCCGGGAATGTGATCAAATAGCGTAATCATTCATTCAGGCGGGAAGGGGGCGTAAAAAAAGGCCCGTCCCGGATTTGCGGGACGGGCCACGGGTCCGTCGTCAGGTTGTCAGGGAGGGGGAGTTAGCGTCTGCCGCCCCTTCCACCGCCACGTTGATTGCGATTCGTCGATCTGCTGCCACTGCGATTCGATCTCATCGAACTCCGCGAGGGTGAATCCGTGGTGAATCGATTGACAGAGGTCGAGCCTTCTCCGTAGCGAACGAAGTCTCGGAAGCTGTCCTGATCGCCGCTGTTCAGGGTATCGACCCTGGTATTGTGGATGTCGTTGGGCATGTTGGCCCAGCCTTCACCCCATACGCTGTTGTGGTCGGCAAAGGCCAGAGAGGTTGAGCCGAGCAGTAGAATGGCTGAACTTATGCTTGTAATATGCTTGATATTCATAACTGATACTCCTGAGTTATTTGTAACCGCATATTAGTATTTTTCTATATGGAAATCAATGCTCCATACGGGGTAATTGACAAGAATCAATCAGCTCTGCAAACAAAAAAGGGGCAGAAATGATTCTGCCCCTTGCCTTTATGCCATTGAAACAAATGGCAATGGTGATGATGGTTTTGTTAGAAGTCCAGTATCTTATCGGCATTGAAGATCATTGTTCCAATATTTGCAGTTTTAGTCCCGTTATCAGGATCTTCACTGCCATAACGTGATTTCCAGCATAGTGGGCAAACAACCATGTTGTTATCATTGCCACCAATAAATATATCTAGGCTTTCCTGAAGAGAAATTTCCGACTCCCATGGGGTTTCACATTTAAAACGGCGACTGCTTGCGACAGATTCATCAGCGAGCGTAACACCATCAAGGGTGACAAACAGGGTAACGTTTGCGTTTGGATTTCCCGATAACATTCTGGCAAATGTTACAGCAAGGCATGCCCTCTCGGGATCGGTCATGGGATTGGATTGCAGGCTAATGATGATATCCTGATCGCCATCGACGGCACTCCAATCCGCATTCACGGATTGGAACAGGCCGAAAGTTGCAATTCCCACGGCTAAGATAAAAGTTTTTCTGAATTTGTTGAACATTAAATCACTCCTGATAGATAAAAAATTCCCGTGCATTATGCATAGGATTGTTCGGCAAGATACTTGGGCTTTTGAGAATTGTCAAGGTCGCTTGTCATTGCATAGCTCTTGAATTTTCGGAGAAGATCTGGAACAGTTTGCTGCCTTGATTGCGCTTCCGGCAAAATTTCCTCGAGCAGGCCATGATTTCTCCCTATTTGATTTCATCATAGACTGCTGCAAATGCAGCAATCGCCTGGTCCAGATCCTCCCGGGTATGTGCCGCCGAGATTTGCGTGCGAATTCTTGCCTTGCCTTGGGGAACTACAGGGAAAAAGAAGCCAATCGCATAGACGCCGCGCTGCAGTAATTTCTCTGACATTTTCTGCGCTAAAACTGCATCTCCAAGCATCACCGGAACAATCGGATGATCGCCGGAGGGTACAGCAAAACCGGCTGCCTGCATGCCTTTACAAAAATAACGGGTGTTCTCTTCCAGGCGATCCCGCAGCGCTGTCGACTCACTCAGCATCTCCAGCACCCTGATCGATGCAGCACAGATCGCAGGAGCCAGGGTGTTGGAGAATAGATAGGGGCGTGAACGCTGACGCAGCATATCGACGATCTCCTGACGGCCTGAGGTGTAGCCGCCTGAAGCCCCGCCAAGCGCTTTGCCAAAAGTTCCGGTAATGATATCCACCCGATCCATGACACCGCAGTGCTCATGGATGCCGCGACCTGTTGCGCCCATAAATCCAACCGCATGACAATCATCATGATGAACCATGGCGTCGTATTGATCGGCCAGATCACAGATTTTATCCAGTTGGGCAATAGTGCCATCCATGGAGAAAACACCATCGGTAGTAATCAAGATACGCCTGGCGCCTGCAGCTTTTGCCTCCTGAAGTTTAGATTCAAGGTCAGCCATATCGCTGTTTTTGTAACGCAGGCGCAGTGCTTTGCATAACCGCACGCCATCGATAATAGAGGCGTGATTCAACTCATCCGATATGACTGCATCCTCTTGCGTCAAAATCGTTTCAAAAAGCCCGGTATTTGCGTCGAAACAGGCGGCATAGAGGATAGTATCCTCCATCCCTAAAAAGCGGCTGACTCTCTCTTCAAGCTCCTTGTGTATGGTTTGCGTGCCACAAATAAAACGCACGGAAGAGAGCCCGAAACCCCACTGTTCGTAACTGGCCCTGGCTGCTTCGATCACCTCCGGATTGTTCGCCAGGCCAAGGTAGTTGTTGGCGCACATGTTGATCACTTCACGACCATCGGCGAGCCTGATGTCATGATTTTGCGCAGATGCGATAATGCGTTCATTTTTCCACAGGCCGGCTGCCTTGATTGCATCCAGATCAGCAGTCAAACTTTTTTTGGCGCCTTTAAAACTCATTTTTATACTCTCTTATTGGTAACTTCTCAGTAACCCCGTGCAATGGTAGGTTGGGCAAAGGAGGCACGACGTGCCCAACAAGCAATGCATCCGTTGGGCACATCGCTATCGCTCCTTTGCCCAACCTACGGCTGGAAATCCTCATTTAGCCACACCATCCGTCATACCGGCGCATGCCGGTATCCAGGAAAGCGGCCTTCATTGTCAGATATGGATTATTCGCGTTGCTCACCCTTCGGGCCGCCCTGTAGGCGTTCAAAGCGCAAGCGCTTTAGTCCAGCCTGCGCCGGGATGACGGTGGAATAGCGCAATTCCTCTCTTATGTGTTGCTCCAGTCAAGAATTACCTTCCCCGACTCGCCTGAACGCATGACGTCAAAGCCTTTCTGGAATTCAGTGTAGTGGAAACGATGGGTGATGATTTTCTCCAGGGGAATGCCGATTTGCACCATCATCTCTCCCTTGTACCAGGTTTCAAATATCTCCCGGCCATAGATGCCTTTGATAAACAGCCCTTTGAAAACCACCTGGTTCCAGTCGATGCCGGTTCCGTCAGGGATGATACCCAGCATGGCAATGCTGCCGCCATTGATCATGTGGCTTAACATATCTCTGAATGCCTGCGGGGAGCCTGACATCTCCATGCCGACATCAAAACCCTCAAGAATACCCAGGCTGCGCATAAACTCTATACTGATAGGGCCATCATTGGCATTCAATGGAATTGCCCTGGGGACGATTTTTTTCACCAGATCCAGACGATATTCGTTGAGATCGGTAATCACGATATTCCGCGCCCCGGCGAGATCCGCTACCATTGCGGCCATGATGCCAATGGGGCCGGCGCCGGTAATCAAGACATCTTCACCGACCATATTATGCGATAGAGCTGTATGAATGGCATTGCCATAGGGATCAAAACATGCCAGAACATCCGTAGGGATATTGACATTTGGTCTGAATATGTTTTTTGCGGGGATAGAGAGGTATTCGCCAAAACATCCGCTGCGATTCACGCCAATGCCAATGGTATTAGGGCAGAGATGACGCCTGCCCGCCAGGCAGTTGCGGCAACGTTCGCAAACGATGTGCCCCTCTCCTGATACCACATCACCAATATTGATATCCGTAACATTTGCGCCCATCCCGGCAATCACGCCGGCAAATTCATGGCCGATTGTCATTGGTACAGGGATGGTCTTCTGCGCCCACGCATCCCAGTTGTAGATGTGGACATCTGTCCCGCAAATAGCGGTTTTTTCTATTTTCACCAGGACATCATTGTTTCCAATCTCCGGAACCGGAACATCTTCCAGCCACAACCCCTTTTTAGGATATTTTTTAACCAGAGCCTTCATTGTCTTCATTTGATAGTTTTGCCTGAGATCGTTTATTGAGCACGCACTAACAAAATCCCCCTCAATCCCCCTTTGATAAAGGGGGAGGCTTGTATGTTGCACGGAGTTATTGAGATGTTACAGCATCGCGGTAGTGATTTATTCAGAGTTTTCCTGGACAAATGCTGCTTCAACTCTCAGTGAGCACCTGGAACAGCTTGCTGCTGTGGTTGTGCTTGCGGCAGATGCGGCAAAGCGGTTCTCCTGCGTGCGGATGCTGTTGTGGCAGATGGAAACTGCTGCCGCAGGCCGTACAACGCTTTTCGCTAAGCTCGATCGTATTCACCTTCGTTAGAGACCAGCTGTGAATGGTGATTGCCTGCAACTCACACACCGTGGCGCAGATGCCGCAGCCGGTGCAGTCTGCAGGATTCAGGCGATACCCTGGCAAGTCATCTTCATCTTCCT
>JAUVEG010000252.1 GCA_030594925.1 Gammaproteobacteria bacterium | reverse complement strand
GGGAGCAATTTCTCATGCCGTTTGTGCAGGTAGTGATAGAGCAGGTAGGTTTCGAGAATGCCGTTCAGGTGCAGTTTATCGCCCTGTGGGTGCTGGCGGATGGAAACAGCACCGTTGATGTAGGGTACAACGATGAGGTCGACCTGATCGTTGAGCAGCAGATCGATGAGTTCAGCATAACCTTTAGTCATCTGCACCTGCATGCCGCGGGTTCCCTTTTCTGCAAAAACGGCCCCTTTGACCAGTCCGATTTTGAATCTCCTCAGGCTATGCCAGCCACGCAGCTTGCGTTTTTTCTTCTTGGAGAAGACGGCGCCCTGAATGTAGTTGATCGGGATTGGAACCTGGATGAGATTCGGAAAGTTGCGGGAGATGCCGTCGATACGCTGCACCTCGCCGTCGGCTGAGCCGCTGTTGGAGCGTTGCAGGGCCTCGCTGGCGGGTAGTTCAAGGATGCTGATATCGATTCCGAGCTTATGGTAGGCTTTTTTCAGTATCTTGGCGGAAATCGTGGTGTCAGGCGAGTTGGCGACGGTCGTCAATTCAAGCTGCTGCTCCGCCATGAGCGGGGCATACAGTAGCAGCAAAAGGAGGCCGGCGCAGTTGTGTCTGAGTCTCTGTTTCATTATTTCAGAATAACAATCTTCCGCAGAATTTGTCGATTATCTTCCCCTCCCTGCGGTAGAGAATTGGGATGAAGGCGTTTCTGAATTGTACACGGGCTTCGTCAAAGTTGGGAGTATCCGCTATTTCCAGTATCATTAGCAATCCAGCCACTGAAATCCACAATCTCTCATGGATAAACTCCTGATCACCGGCGGCGTCAGCCTCTCCGGAGATGTACGCATCTCCGGCGCCAAAAACGCCGCGTTACCGATACTTGCGGCAACCCTGCTGGCAGAAGAGCCCGTCACTGTTGGCAATGTTCCCCATTTGCAGGATGTGACCACGACGATTGCACTGCTGGGTCATATGGGTGCGCAGATCACAGTCGATGACCACATGCAGGTCGAGGTGGATGCCAGCAATATCACGAGTTATGAGGCGCCCTATGATCTGGTAAGAACCATGCGCGCCTCAATTTTGGTGCTGGGACCGACGTTGGCCCGCTTTGGCGAGGCGATCGTCTCCCTGCCCGGTGGCTGCGCCATTGGTGCACGCCCGGTCAATCTGCATATCGAGGGGCTGCGCGCCATGGGCGCCAATATCGAGGTGGAGAACGGTTTTATCCATGCCACGGCCAGGCGTCTCAAAGGAGCACAACTGATGCTCGATCTGGTGACTGTTACCGGTACTGAAAACCTGATGATGGCAGCGACTCTGGCTGATGGCGAGACCATCATCGAGAATGCAGCACGCGAGCCCGAGGTTGCCGACCTCGCCGGTTTTCTCAATGCCATGGGGGCGAAAATCACAGGCGCCGGAACCGATACGATTGTTATCGAAGGCGTGGAGAGACTGCATGGCGCGACCTATAACGTCATGCCTGATCGCATCGAGACAGGTACTTTTCTGGTTGCCGCTGCAGTGACGCGCGGCAAGATTCGTGCGCGTGATACAGCCCCGTCATCGCTGGATGCCGTGCTTCACAAGCTGACTGAAGCGGGAGCGGTGATAGAGACAGGCGATGACTGGATCGAGCTGGATATGCAGGGAAAGCGTCCGCAGGCAGTCGATATTCATACCGACCCCTACCCGGCATTTCCAACCGATATGCAGGCGCAGTTTTGTGCGCTCAACGCGGTTGCCGAAGGGGTTGGGGTGGTGACTGAAACAGTCTTTGAGAATCGTTTCATGCATATTCCCGAGCTGCAGCGCATGGGAGCGGATATTCGCCTCGAGGGCAATACCGCGATCTGCACTGGTCTGGAGGAGCTCAAGGGAGCTCCGGTGATGGCGACGGATCTGCGCGCTTCGGCGAGCCTGGTGATCGCCGGACTGGTGGCTGACCGCGATACGCTGGTCGACCGTATCTATCATGTTGACCGGGGCTACCAGAACATCGAAGAGAAACTCTCCGGCCTTGGTGCGCGCATCCGCCGGGTCGAGGGGCGTTGATCATGCGTGAGATGCCGCTGACGATCGCCCTCTCCAAGGGGCGTATTTACAAGGATACACTGCCTCTGCTGGCGCATGCCGGCATCGAGCCGGTGGATGACCCCGTCACCAGCCGCAAGCTGATCCTGGACACCAACCATGAACATATCAAGCTGGTGGTGATACGCGCCACGGATGTTCCCACTTATGTGCAGTGGGGCGCCGCCGATGTGGGCGTTGCCGGCAAGGATGTGTTGATGGAGCATGGCAGTGAAGGGCTCTACGAGCCGCTGGATCTGAAGATTGCACGCTGCCGCATGATGGTGGCCGGTAAGCCGGATGCAACCTATGACGGTGATCATGTGCGCATCGCCTCCAAGTATGTGCATACGACAGAGCGTTTTTTTGCGCAGCGCGGACAGCAGGTCGAAATCATTAAACTCTACGGCGCCATGGAGCTGGCCCCGCTGGCGGGACTCGCCGACGTGATTGTCGACCTGGTGGAGTCAGGTAATACGCTTAAAGCCAATGGTCTGGTGCCACTGGAGCATATTGCCGACATCAGTTCGCGCCTGATCGTCAACAAGGCATCCTGGAAAATGAAGCACGCAACGATCAAGAACTTGCTGGATCAACTGAGTGAAGCAGTGGGAGAGAACAATGGCTGAGATTCGCCGCCTCGATTCAGGATCTCTGGATTTTCAGGAGCAGCTGGATCTCCTGCTTGCATGGGAGTCCGTCTCCAACAGTGATGTCAACAACACCGTCAACGATATCATTGCCGGGATCCGGGAAACGGGCGACCGGGCGCTGATCGACTATACCAGCCGTTTAGACGGTTGGACGCCGGCTTCAGCGCAGCAGCTGGAGATCCCTACTGCGCGTCTGCGACAGGCGTGGGATGCGATCAACGATGAGCAGCGTGCAGCACTGCAGACAGCTGCTGATCGTATCAGCAGTTATGCAGAATACCAGAAACAGCAGGATTGGAGTTATGAAGAGGCTGATGGAACTTTGCTCGGACAACAGGTCACCGCTTTGGACAGGGTGGGACTCTATGTGCCGGGCGGCAAGGCGGCCTATCCCTCATCGGTGCTGATGAATGCCATCCCCGCCAGGGTCGCCGGTGTGCCGGAGCTGATCATGGTGGTTCCGACTCCGCAGGGCGAGCTCAATGAGCTGGTGCTGGCGGCGGCGCATATCGCCAACG
>JAUVEG010000287.1 GCA_030594925.1 Gammaproteobacteria bacterium | reverse complement strand
TGTCGCGGGAGGAGAGAAACAGGGCGTGACCGCCCAGTTGCGCCATGCCTGCTTCAAAGGAGACGCGCGTGCGGGTTGAGGACTTATCGAAAATCATGGCGAGCGATTTGCCGTTGAACGGGCGATGGTCCACACCTTTATTGCGCATCGCTTTCAGCTCGGTTGCACGCTGGATGATAGCGCGAAATTCCTGAGGAGAGAGATCCAGCAGGGTTAGAAAATGACGTATTTGTTTCATGAAAAATAACTCTAATGTATAAGGTTTTAGGTTTTAGGTTTTAAGACAGCAACCTAAAACCTAACCACCTAAAACCTAAAACTTAACTCTTAACACTTTCCTTAATTAACTTGCTGAGCCCTTCAATGAGAATATCAGCTTCTTCGTTGCTCATATTCAGCGGTGGCAGCAGGCGGATGACGGAATCTGCTGTCACATTGATCAACAGTCCCTGTTCGAGCGCCATGCCGACGAGTTCGCTGCAGGGACGATCCAGTTGAATGCCAAGCAGACAGCCTGCATGACGAATCTCGACGACAGCCTCGATAGCATCGAGTTGTGCCGCAAAACCATTGGCAAGATAATCGCCGAGAGATTCTGCCCGCGCCGGGATATGCTCCTTTTTCATGGTGTCAATGACGGCAAGTGCAGCGGCGCAAACCAGCGGATTGCCGCCGAAAGTCGAACCGTGCGAGCCGGGAGCAAACAGATCAGCCGCCTCTCCCCGGGCAAGGCAGGCACCGATGGGAACACCATTGCCCAGCGCCTTGGCGATGGTCATGACATCCGGTTTTGCATCTTCATGCTGCCAGGCAAACCAGGCGCCTGTGCGTCCCATGCCGGTCTGAATCTCATCCAGCATCATTAACCAGTTGTTATCGTCACACAGTTTGCGAATGGCGCTCAGGTAACCGGCAGACGGGATATTGACTCCGCCTTCACCCTGCACAGGTTCGACCAGTACGGCGGCAATATTCTGCGATTTTCCGGCAAGGCTCCCGATGGCTTCGATGTCGCCATAGGGAACACGAATAAAGCCCTGCACCAGCGGTTCAAACCCGGCCTGAACCTTGCGGTTTCCGGTTGCAGTGAGCGTCGCCAGGGTGCGTCCATGAAAGCTGTTCTCCATGACGATAATGGCCGGATCCTTGATGTTGTTGCGATGTCCATGCAGGCGCGCCAGCTTGATGGCAGCTTCGTTTGCTTCAGCACCGGAGTTGCTGAAGAATACGCGCTCCATGGTTGCGAGTGCTGTCAGGGCATCACCCAACTGCTGCTGATTTTCAATGCCATAGATATTGGATGTATGCACCAGTGTCGATGCCTGCTCACACAACGCGCTGGTTACCGCAGGGTGGGCGTGACCGAGACTGCACACGGCGATGCCGGAGATGGCGTCCAGATAACGTTTTCCCGCCTTGTCCCACAGCCATGTTCCTTCACCTTTGCTGAAGGTGACATCCAGGCGTTTATAGGTCGCCATTAATGATTGCGACATGATCTGCTCCTGACTATTCCGAGGAAATTATCAATCACCCGGATATATAACAACAAAACCCGTGCAACGGCACGGGAAAAACGAGTAATAATATTGGTTTAGACCAACTTTTGCAAATCTTAATTCCAGCACTCAGCACTCAGCACTCAGCACTCACCACTCAGTACTCACGTCTCACTCCTATCCCTTCCCCTCAGTCCTCACTCCTCAGTCCTCACTCCTCACTCCTGTTTTTTTGCCACCCATGAAAATCCGATACAGCAGCGGCACCATGATCAGCGTCAGCACCGTCGAGAAGGCCAGTCCCCACACGATCGCGGTGGCAACCGGACCCCAGATCAACGACTTTCCGCCCAGGCCCGTCGCCAGTGAGAAGAGACCGGCAACCGTCGTCAGCGATGTGATCAGTATCGGTATGACGCGGCGTCTTGCCGCATACAGCGTGGCGTGCAGTACGCTCATGCCTGCCTGCAGACGCGCATTCGCTGCGGAGATCAGGACGATGGCGGCATTCACCGCGATGCCCGCCAGGGCGACAACACCGTAAAGGGTATAGAGGCTCAGTGGATTGTTGGTGATGAACATGCCGAATACCACCCCGGTGAATGCCATCGGCACGGTGACCAGGATCATGAAGGGCTGCCAGTAACTGCGGAACTGGGTTCCGAGAATCAGGTACATCAGGCCCACGCCAAAGATAAACAGTACGCCTATCGAGTCCATGCTCTCCTGGATGTCATCCAGTTCACCGGAGAAGTCGAGATCGATATCCGCATATTGCGCCTTATACGCACTCCACCCTTCGTTCAGGCGCGCATTGGCCGTCACGGTATCGATCAGCGTGTCATCGAGATCTGCCTCGACAGTGATGGCGCGGCGGAAGTTGTAATGGCGGATGTTGCCCAGTCCCTGTTGACGGGATTCCCGCACAAGCTCACCCAGCGGTATGCTGCCGCCATCGGAGAGAGGCAGGCGGAAATTCAGCAGTTCGGCAATATCGGCATCGAGACTGTTGCCCGCTTTGACACGCACCTCCAGCTTCTCTCCGGCGTCACGCATCTCGGCGACCTGGATGCCGTCGACCAGCAGCTGGATGCTGCGGTTGACCTCGAGGGGGTTCAGGCCGGCGCGATTGATGGCGTCTTCATCGAGTATCAGCACCATCTCCGAGCGGCCCCGGCTGGCGTCATCCTCGATATCCTTGACGCCCTCGATGGATGCAAGGATTTGCCGGATAGTGTTTGCCGCAGCGCGTATTTCGTCATAGCGATCACCACGCACCTTGACGCTGATCGGCTTGGCGGTCGGCGGACCGCCTGACATGCGCATGAAGGAGATCTGCATCGGTCCCGGGGTGTCGAGAACTGCATCACGCATCGCTTCGATCATCTCGTCGACGCTGCGCAAATCGGCTGTTTTGGGATTGAGTCCAACCAGGATTTG
>JAUVEG010000318.1 GCA_030594925.1 Gammaproteobacteria bacterium | reverse complement strand
CCAAGAAAAACCCTTTGCGTCTCTGCGTCTTCGCCTACATGGATCGTAGGTGAGGGGCGTGAGCAGGACGCGGAAGCTTGGCGAGAGAAAAAATCTCTTTTTTTGCCTCGTCAATCTGAGGCCTGGTATCGCTAGTAAATGATGAGTGTGGTGCATCTCCGGTTACCACCGGGGTTTGCACAGTTTCGGCGCCTCACCCTCCATGCCGAGAGCCTGGCGCATGAAAAAAGCCTTGGCCGGGGCAATACGGTCGGTGATATTCAGCCCCAGATTGCGCAATTGGCGTAGTCCAGGCGTGTCATTGCTGAAGAGCCGGTTGATCGCTTCCATGCTCTTTTGCGTCACTAAATTGTCGCCGCGACGGGAGCGCTCATAACGCCTCAGCACAGAGTGCGACCCGATCGGCCGGTTTCTCTGCCGTGCACCCACAATCACCTCGATCAGGAGTGCGGCATCGCGAAAGCCCAGGTTGACGCCCTGCCCTGCAAGCGGATGGATCTGATGCGCTGCGTCTCCGACCAGGGCAAGCCTGCTGCCGATGTAAGTGGCTGCATGTTTGGAAACCAGTGGATATGCAGCGCGCGCGGAGGTCTCTGTGATCTCTCCAAGACGCTGTTGCGATGCTTGTGCAAGCGCCCGGCAAAAACCGGCATCATCCATCTCGATCAGTTCCGCAGCATGCCCGGCTGTGGTCGACCAGACAATCGAGCACTGCGTGCTGCTGACCGGCAGAAACGCCAGCGGCCCCGTCGGCAGGAAGTGCTGCCATGCCGTCTCCTGATGTGCGTTGGCGGTGGTGACAGTTGCAACCACCGCGCTTTGGTGAAAATCGCTGATATTGACCGCAATACCCGCCTTGTCACGCATCTGCGAATTGCTGCCGTCAGCTGCGATCAGCAGCTGCGCATGCAGCTGCTCACCACTCTCCAGCGTGACGCTGACACCATCGCTGCCGGCGAGCGTTTTTTCAACCGTGGTGGAGGTATAGAGTCGGATATTGGCGATGCTCTGCATCTGCTCCCACAAGGCAGCAACAATGGTTCGATTCTGGATGATATGGCCAAGATCCGCTTCACCGATGGCTGCACTGTCAAAATGGAGATCAGCCATATCGAGGTTATCCCATACGCGCATCTCTCTGTAGGGCTGAACACCGCGTCGCACGATGCCTGACCAGGCGCCAAGATTATCCAGCAGCTGCTGTGAACCCCGGTTGATGGCGGAGACACGCACATCAATCTCCTCTGCAGGCCATTCACGCTGCGGCTCATTCCGCTCGATCACGGCAATATCAAGGCCCGCCTCGGCCAGACCGCAGGCAACGGCCGCGCCGACCATGCCGCCTCCGACAATAATCACGTCATGGCGATTGTTGCTGCTATTCATATCATTCATTACCTAGGAGCCTTAAACTAACGAGGCATGAGGGTCTTTTATTCTCTCGCAAAGACGCAGAGACGCAAAGGGTTTTTCTTAGCGAGCTTTGCGTCTTTGCGAGAGCTACGATTAAAATTTGATAACTATTCAGTACCTGCTAATTCGCCACTGTTTTCAGGTGTATCTTCCGGAAAATGCCGTGAACACATCCATGTGGGCTCGAGTCGGCGTCCCTGCCTCCTACGTTTCCAGCAGATACACCTGGAAACAGTGACTTGCCTGGAAAATATATCAACAAGCTGAATAGTTACAAAATTTGATACTTTTTTGGTGTTGCTTACTCAAAGATTACACAAGAGGCAGCCCTCTCGCCAGGCGTGACTGTATGCCGCCAAGTCCCATCGCATGCCGCGCGATACGGTGACGCACACCTGGCAGCAGGTCTGCAGCCAGCATGCCGAGATTGCGCCCCATGGAGAGGCCCCTCAACGGATTGCCGAACAACCGCACCAGGCCGTCCGTCAGCAGTGCGACCTGGCGTTGATCCGGCAGACGTTGCTCCTGGTACTGCTGCAGCAGTTGTTGTGATCCTGGATCCTGCCGCAGCCTGTGTGCATTTGCGATCAGATCGGCAAGCACGGCAATATCACGCAGGCCGAGATTGAAGCCCTGCCCCGATATAGGATGCAGCGCATGGCCGGCATTACCCAACAGCGCAATGCGCGGGCCCACCAGTTCATTGGCAGTCATCAGTGTCAGCGGATAGGAGAAGCGTTTACCGATGCGGCTGAAGCGCCCGCAGCGAAAACCAATGCGCTGCTGCAGCAAGGCGATAAATGCGTCGTCATCGAGCGCCATCACTTCATTACAGGCGTCACTGTTTATCGTCAACACCACGCCGAAACGGTTCTCTGTCATCGGCAGCAGCGCCAACGGGCCGTTGGGGGTGAAGCGCTCATAGGCGATGTTGTGATGCGCAATACCCGGTGTAACGTTAGTCACTATGGCTGTCTGTCCATACTCCCAGTGACGGGTTTTGATATCGAGCTGCTGACGAATCAGCGACTGTCCGCCATCTGCCGCAACCAGCAGGCGCGCCGTCAGCTGCTGCTGCCGGCCATCGGCTTCGATGGCCACGCTGAGCCGATCATCTGTTTGCGAAAAATTCACAACCGTGGCGGGAGAGATACGGGTGACACTGCTATGTTCTTGCTGCTGCTTGATAGCACTACCGAGCTCCCGGGCCAGGGCGACATAACCA
>JAUVEG010000321.1 GCA_030594925.1 Gammaproteobacteria bacterium | reverse complement strand
GGCTGTTTGCGGAAGTCATCTTGCGCAGCGGCTGGTTGCTGCTTGTAGAGAGGTAATGCCGGGGCGCCGCGCTGACGTCCGTCACCCCCGTCACTTCACCCCCTAAATCCGGGAGCATTCAAACCAGTTTCAAAACCTGATTCAGATCAAGGAATCTGCGGGTTCTTTGTCAGTATCGACTATTTATTGATAATTATCAATTTCTGTAACTGAAATCAGATAGCAGATCGTCTATATTAAGAGAAAGAAGATATGAGTCGAGAGATCTGCTCTTCTTGAATTTTGATCACATTTTTTCAATCGCATAGAGGATATGAAAATGCTCAAGTATATTCATTTATCTGCTCTGGCAGTCATTCTCCTGGCTACAGCAGGTTGCCAGACCGGGCAATATCAGGCAGCGACGGCGCCTAGCGTCGGCCCGGGGCAAACACGGGAGGCCTACTGCAGGCAGGAAGCGTATGATGCATCCAGACAGGTAAGTTCTTCCAATACAGCAAGAACCGCCGGCAGCGCCATCGTTGGCGGCGCTTTAGGCTATGCTGTCGGTAAAAATGTTTCTCACCATGGACGCACCTACAGAGGCGCAGGCACAGCAATAGGCGCTACAACAGGAGCAGTGGTGGGAGGCAGTATGAATCAAAGCACTCAGGCGGCATATGACATAGCCTACACGAACTGCATGAATCGCCGCTAAGCCAGAACTAAAATGAGATGCAGGGTGCAATAAGCGGAGCGCATTGCACCTTCCCATGCGGCGCAATGCCCTGCGGTTATTGCGCCCTACACACCTCTCCCCCTCCCGGGGAGAGGGGATCATTCAATCAAGATCATATTCAGTGCAATAGTTGATATTGTGGATGAAATCCACTCATATTTTTCCAGCACACCAAGAAACTCATTGCACTCTGCGATGTCGAACCGGTATCTTCTGTCAACTGAATACTTCATCAAATCAGCGGTTTTTGTAGATGACAAATTATCTTCTGGGCTGGATTCTGCTGCTCTCCTGGGTCATACAACCCGTACAGGCGCTGGATTACTCCCTTCCCGACATGGGAGACGCTTCCGGCGCCTACCTTGACTCGCACCTTGAAAAAAAGCTCGGCAGTGCTTTCATGCGCTATATACGCGCCAGCAGCGAGGTGATCGACGATCCGCTGCTCTCATCCTATATTCAGGGACTCGGCGAGAAACTCAGCAGACACAGCAATGCGCGTGGACACTCCTTCAATTTCTTTCTTGTGAAAAACCCCGTGATCAACGCTTTTGCCGGACCCGGAGGCAATATCGGGATTCATACCGGACTGCTGATGGAATCGCAAACGGAGAGTGAACTGGCCGCTGTTGTGGCGCATGAGATCGCGCATGTCAGTCAACGCCACCTGGCGCGCATGATCCAGGCTGCAGACCAGATGACGCTGCCGGCTGCCGGCCTGCTGCTTGCTGCAATCCTGCTCGGCGTAGCAGGCGCAGGCGACGCCGCAGCCGCCGCTCTCATCGGCGGCCAGGCGGCCATGATGCAGAAACAGATCAACTTCACCCGTTCCAATGAGCGCGAAGCGGATAACATCGGTATGAAGATCCTATCCCGCTCGAAATTCGATGCGCGCGCCATGGGAGTCTTTTTCCAGCGCATGGGGCGCGCCAACAATCGCAGCGGCGCCATGACCATGCCTGAGTTTCTGCTGAGCCATCCGGTCACTTCGGATCGCATTGCCGATTCACTGGCGCGTGCCGAGAAATACCCCTATCGCCAGGCAAAAGAGGACCTAAGCTACCACTTCACCAAGGCGATGCTGCGGGCGCAACAGTTTGGCAGTTCACGCAGCGCCATTCGCCACTTCGAGTCAACACTGCGCGACGGCCGTTACCGTAACGAGGATGCCGATCGCTACGGTTATGTCATCGCCCTGAAGCGCGGCAGACAATACGCCAGGGCGCAGCAGGAGCTTGCAAAGGTGCTCAAGCATCACCCATCCCACACTTTTCTGCTGGTGACCAAGGCGCGCCTGGCGCTGGCGCAGGGCAACAAAGAGAGTGCTGTTTCGATCATGCGTTCGATTCTGAAGCGCAAGCCGGGAGATTACTATATGACGCTGGCGACAGCGGACATCATGCTCAAGGCGCGGCAGCCGAAAAACGCCTACCGGTTGCTGAAAAAGTTCTCCCGCTCTCATTCTGACGATGCATACGTGATGCGGCTGCTGTCGCGCGCCGCTGCCGGCAGCGGCAAGAAGGGGGAGTCTCACTCCGCGCTGGCGGAATACCACTATCTGCGCGGCGAATCCGATGTTGCCGTACAACAGCTGCGTATCGCCCTGAAAACACCGGGCCTCACTTTTCAGCAAAAATCAAAATACGAGGCAAGATCACGGGAGATCGATGCGGAGATTCGTGCACTGAAGAAGAAAAAGGGATCGGGAAAAAAGCAGTTTTAAAGGCTTTTCAAAGAACAAAACAACAAACCACGGAACACACTGAATAGACGGAAAGAAAACAAAAAATTCCGTGTGATCCGAGTGTTCCGTGGTTAAAAGTATCTTCTCAATAATCCCGTGCATTGTTCGAGACTGTGTAGGA
>JAUVEG010000059.1 GCA_030594925.1 Gammaproteobacteria bacterium | reverse complement strand
GCAGCCGGACTGCTCGGCAAGGCATCGGCGAAAAAAGGCGGCTCGGTGCTGCTCTCCGCGGCTGGAGGTGCTGCAGTCTGCACTCCCGGCGGCCCATTGGCCGCAGTCTGCGGGATCGTCGCCGGCACGGTTGCATGGTTTGCCTTCGACAAGGTGTTTATCGAGATCGATGAGGCCCTCTTCAGGGGGGAGATGCGTGACGATATTATCGCGGTGCTGAAGATACAACAGGCCGAACTCGCGGCGACCCTGAAGGCGCAACATGGCGCCAGTATCGATGCAATGGCGCTGGAGATACAACGCAGCACCGATCGCCTGTTCCTTCCATCCAGGGACGGTTTATAAAGTCCGCTCGGGCAGGGGTGACGATGACGGTCGGGGTCGTGAGGCGGATATTGCAGGCATTCGATTGGACTCTTGAAATCAGTAGGAAGATCTATCGATTTGTGCGCAGCGGAGTGATCTCCTGGCGCAGGGATGTCACGATCGAATCGTCCAAATCCGGACTGCCTGCCCTTTTCAACTCAAAGCCAGCTGCTTGCCCTTGCCGGTACACATACGATCCGGATCGGGGATGATTCCGACCCTGCCAAGATCCAGCCTGTCTGCATCCCAGCATGTTTGAATCGTAACGTCATCATGGTATCCCTCATGTGTATGGCCTTCGCAGGCAGTGACAAGAAGGGAGAAGGATGCATCGCTCAGACCAACGTAGGAGTCACGCAATGCCAGGGCAAATTCTGCCGCACGTTTTCCGTGGTCAGGATCAAAGTCTTCATCAAAGCGCCTTGAGTCATGCAGGAAGGAGAAATACTCAATGACGCTGCTGTCAGCTCCATTATCCTTTGCAATCAACAACCCGTTACGCCTCACCCTTGCCCAGTGGCTCACACCATGAATTCCTTTCCAATCAAGTAAAAACTGATCTCTGAGAAACGCCACGAAATCAGGAGTGATGATGTTCTGCATGACTTCTCCTGCTCCTTCAGCATCGTGGCAGCCAACAGCATCAGTTGACACCTCGCTGATTGAGGTCGGCAATAGTGGCGCTATGTCGTAACTTTTCAAAAAGCCCGTGCATTTTCAATAAAATCCCCCTCAATCCCCCTTTAATAAAGGGGGAAGCTTGTATGCTGCACGGGATTATTGAGAAGTTACAACTACGTCAACATATCGACCTGATATTCATGATATTTATTGCCCTCGATTGGGCGCATCTCCCCAATATGGGTTCTAAATTCGCCTGCTTTGCGGTCGGCAAAATAGAGTCGCATGGTCTCCGTGATCGCGGCAAATGCGAGTTGATCCCACGGGATTTGCGACTCATCCAGCAGTTCAACCTCGAGGCTCTCCACACCCGGTCCGAAATGCGGGGATTTTAATGTGGCGCGAAACAGCATATAGACCTGATTGATATGCGCCAGCGTAAAAACGCTGAAGAGATCGATCACCTCTACGTCGGCATTCGCCTCCTCCATGGTCTCTCTTGCCGCTCCCTCGGAGATCGTTTCGGCATTCTCCAAAAAACCTGCGGGTAGAGTCCACAGACCATATCGGGGTTGAATGGCTCTGCGGCAGAAGAGAATCTTCTCCCCGCACTCAACGATGCAGCCTGTAATGACCCGCGGATTTTGATAGTGAATTTTTCCGCAGGAAGGTGAAGTGCAGATATCGCGCAGACGATTATCCCCCTCCGGGATAGCCCGTTCGACAATTGAACCGCATTTCGGGCAAAAATTCATTGTCATCTTGCCAGTTTTTTCAATGATGCATTCACTCCTTTCAGGGAAAATTTGGTCACACGCGAACGTCCCTGTCTGTTGGTGTAAGTCACCCACATCTCATCGCCCCTTTGCATTTTTGCAAGCAGTGTCTGTGTGAGTCTCGAATTGACGATGCGGACCTCGTCTCGCCCGGATTGCTTAAAATCTTTGCGCGGAACAAGATGCAACGGCAGATTCCCATCAATTTGTATGCGCATGGGCTTGGATGTATCGAGCATTCCGGCATTCGCCAGCATGAACTGGCGTGAACCCCCCTTTCTTCCCGATACTCTGATCGAGATATCCTTTTTACCACCCTTGAGAGTTCCCTGCACTGTGGCGACACACCTGTAGCGCCCCGAACAGGAGACCTTCCATCGATCACCGGACCTGCCAATTTTCTGCCACCAGGAGAGCGAATCCCGCTGGTTACTTTCCTGAATGATCTCGGGAATATGGGTGTTCTGTGTGACGGATGGCCTCGGGGCCCGGGTCGTCCGTACCGGCGCCGGTATCGGCGACCGCTTGTCAACTACTGCCTTGCGGGTCTTAGGGGGTTTAACTACAGGAGCCTTTTCAGGACTCTCTGTTTTTTGCACACCTCCACCCAACTCGTTCATTGCTGCTGCAGCTCCCAACAACGAATATTGTGGTTTCCTCCACTCCCTGCGGACGTTGAGGTAGCTTAGACGCAATACCCTGCCTCTCTGAATTGCTGACATCACATTCGCTAACAGACGGGGATTTGAAATGTTGTATTCACTCTGTGAAAGCCTGACAAAGTCTCTGCCCGGCAACAGGCGCATCTCCTTGCTGCCATCAACCTTGATCCAGATGGGTTTAGAACCATTCATGTAGCGGGCGCCGGCGATATGCAACTGACGTCTGTTGCTGCTGTCCATGACAATGCTGATGACAGGATAGCCATCGATTGCACCCCGCATCTTGTAGGTTGTTGCAGTACAAGAACCATCAGCTGCACAACGAATTTGCCAGTTCCTGAATTTCTTGCTCACCCTGGATCCTGAGATATCCTGCTGCACTCCCTTTTCAGGCTTTTTCACGACCTGTTCAGGCTTTTTGGCTGCCTGCTCAGGTTTTTTACTGACGGCGACCTCAACGGCTTTTGATGTGCCGCCAAGTCTCTTTAAAGCATCCCCCATACCCATCAGCGAATATTCGGGTTCACGCGCCTGACCGCGCACATTGGTATAGAAAAGCTGGAAATTGCGGCCTGACGCCATACGCGAGAGCAGTTTATTGCGCAGATCGCTGTTGGTTACCTGGTACTCGCCTCTGTTGAGACGCTTGAGATCACGGCTTGGTTTCAGATCAACCAGCGGGGTATTATCAATACGAATGCTGATCTTTTTTGAGCCGTCGACATACTTTGCATCAGAGAGAAATAATTTTCGCTGACTGCGCTTTTTGCCCGTTATTTTGAGCGTAGGATAACCGTCAGTCGTCTCTCCCTGACGAAGAGTTTTTGCCACACATGCCGTGGATTTTTTGCACTCGACAACCCAGTCTGTGAATTTTTTCGGACTTCCGGCAACTGTATAGGTAGATGCCAGAAGCGTCAGTAGTAACGGAATTATGAGTCTTGTTTTCATCTTATAAGGATATGTCTAAAAGTTGTAATGGTTGCTTCAACTGCTCACCTGCCGGTTCATTCGAAATTGGACAGCAGCAAATATCTCTGGTTCAATCGCCATGTGAAAAGCACGCGGAACCAGCTTTTCTATTCTAGTGCTTTTCGTGCCTTTCGTGGTTAAAAAATTTGGCAACCCATCCACCTGGAGATCCTGGTATTGAACAGAGATATACGTCAGCAGATATTTACCCGCTTGCGGGATCAGAACCCGCATCCAACCACTGAACTCAACTATAGCTCCTCATTTGAGTTGTTGATTGCAGTCATTCTCTCCGCCCAGGCGACTGATGTCAGCGTCAACAAGGCAACTGCCGCACTCTTTGCTGTTGCACCGACCCCCCGCGCCATGCTGGATCTGGGAGAACAGAAGCTGCGCGAACACATTAAAACCATAGGACTGTACAACAGCAAGGCAGGCAACATCATCAAGACATGCCAGCTGCTGATCGAGAGGCACAACAGTGAAATCCCTGATGATCGACAGTCGCTTGAAGCTCTGCCGGGAGTTGGCCGCAAAACCGCTAATGTGGTGCTCAATACTGCTTTTGGACATCCAACCATGGCGGTGGATACGCATATCTTCCGCATCTCCAATCGCACCAAAATTGCACCTGGAAAAACACCACTGGAGGTTGAAAAACGCCTGCTCAGACTCATCCCGTCAGAGTTTCTCCAGGATGCGCATCACTGGCTGATCCTGCATGGCCGTTATGTCTGCATCGCGCGCAAACCACGCTGCGGTTCCTGTATCATTGAAGATCTGTGTGAATACAAGCAAAAAACTGAAGAGTTGTAACCCTTGAATAGCCAACATCTTTGAAAAATGAATCATCATTCAATCATGGCTCTCGCAAAGACGCAAAGACGCAAAGGTTTTTCCTGGCGAGCTTTGCGTCTTTGCGAGAGATTAAGAGGGCTTTCATCTCTCGTCAGCCTAAGACTTGGTCTCACACGGTGTAATTCACACCCTGGTCCAGAATAAAGATGCTGGAACATAATCTGCCTATAGATGATCTGGTCGCCTGTCACAGCTGTGATCTGCTGCATGAGAAAACAGCACTGGGTACAGGCGAAAAGGCCTGGTGCAGCCGCTGCGGCAGCTTGCTGTATCGCACCAATAACAATGCAATCGAGATATCACTGGCTTTGACCATCGCATCTCTGCTGCTGTTTTTGTTTGCACAGCTGCTGCCGTTTCTATCGATCGATGTGGATGGCAATAAAACCACCATCTACCTGATTTCAACCATCGACACATTGTCACAACTTGATAATGTGCTGCTTGGCATTGCCGGCGCCCTGTTTCTGGTGATCATTCCTCTTGGCGTATTACTGCTCGACCTGTTGTTGCTCAGCGCGCTCTACAGCAACAAAAGACCGCTGACACTGTTTGCGCGGCAGCTGCTGCTGTTGATTGGACGCCTGGCGCCATGGAATATGCTTGAAATTTTCCTGCTGGGAGTTCTGGTCACTATTGTTAAACTTGCATCGATTGCGGAAATCTCACTGCACCAGGGGTTCTGGGCATTTGTGGCTCTGGTGATGATCAATCTGTTCGTCTCGACCACACTGGAACCGGAGGAGCTGTGGCAGGCCATCGACAAGCATTAACTGCGATGCAGGCAGGCCTTGCCGCCTGTCATGTGTGCGGCAAGCTGCAATCCTGTAGAGCTGACCACCATTGTGTGCGCTGCGGCAGTCGCCTCTATCAGCGCAAGCCCTTCAGCGTACAGCGCAGCTGGGCTTTTCTGATTACCGCGCTGATTCTCTATGTACCGGCGAATCTATACCCTATAATGAACACGACATCGCTAGGGGTGAAAGATGAAAATACCATTATCGGCGGAGTGATTCTGTTGTGGAGCATGAAGTCCTACCCGGTAGCAGTAATTATTTTCACCGCTTCCATCGTGATACCCCTGTTGAAGTTTCTGGTCATCAGCCTGCTGCTGTTCTCCATCTGGAAAGGTCACTCCGGCAAGCTGAATCAGCAGACACGGCTGTTCCGCATTATCGAATATATTGGACCCTGGTCGATGATTGATGTGTTTGTAGTCATATTACTGGTCGCACTGATACAGTTTGGCGGAATCGCAACGGTTCTTCCCGGCTCTGCCGCCATGGCCTTTGCAGGAATGGTGATAACGACAATGTTATCGGCGATCAGTTTTGACACGCGCCTACTCTGGGACAACGAATGAAGCAGCCCATGGAGAATAACAGCGATACTGCTGCACAGCCCAGGACAACAGGCAGGGCAAACCGGATTTCACTCATCTGGATCGTTCCTCTGACCGCTCTGGTGATCTCATTCTGGCTCACCTGGCAGCACTATGCTTCACTCGGCTCCCTGATTACGATTCGCTTTGTCTCTGCGGAAGGGCTGGAAACAGGAAAAACAGCTGTCCGCTTCCGCAATGTCGAAGTTGGCAAGGTCGAGAGCATGCACCTCGACAGCACGCTATTACAAGTTTTAGTGACTGTACGCATCAACAAGGAGAGCAGGCACTTCCTCAATGAGAGCACACGTTTCTGGATAGAGCGCCCGCGCATCGGTCCCGGTGGAGTCTCCGGCCTGGGCACGCTCTTTTCAGGAGCCTATATCGCCATGTCGACCTCGGCTGACAAGAGTCTCCTCTATCAGGAGCACTTTACCGGACTCGAGGACCCTCCCCTGACAGCCACCGATGAACCGGGTCTGCACCTGTTTCTCACCTCCACGGCCGGCGCATCGCTCACGACCGGAGCACCGGTGCTCTACAAACAATTTGAAGTGGGCAAGATCGAGAGCAGGCGTCTTGTCGATGATGGCCTGACCATCGCCTACGGGATTTTCATCAACGAGCCATATGACCGCTTTATCAACAGCAACACCAAATTCTGGGAGTTGGGGACCTTCAAGATGGACTTTGGCGCACAGGGAATGACTGTCGAGATGGAGTCGCTCTCCGTACTCATTAACGGTGGTATCTCTTTCGCTACTCCCAAGCGTTTGAAAGAGGAGATCCCGGTTAAGGATGACACCCTGTTTGAACTCTACCCGAGCCTTGAGGCAGCCCACCTCGATCTTACCAATACCGAATCTGCGTTCGGATACATCCTCCACTTTGACGAGTCACTGCGCGGCCTGGGCATTGGTTCACCGGTCGAATACCAGGGTGTCCAGGTCGGTCATGTTGCGGATATCAGCATCGAGAATAATGCCGAAACAGGAAAGCTGATCACGCCAGTCCTGATTTTTCTGGATCCTGATCGTATTGGCAGCGGCCTGGAAGAGCAGCGTATCCCGGCCCTGCTGGACAAAGCTGTCGCACAGGGATTACGCGCACGTCTGCAATTTTCAAGCTGGCTGACCAACCAGCTCTTCATTGAACTGGTCATGATTGACGACTCCGGGCACACTTCCATCAATCCGGGAGACCCCTACCCGGACTTTCCGACTGTTGCCAGCCCCATGGGAGAGATCATGAACCACATCTCCTCGCTGATGGTAAAAATCGAAAAACTTCCCCTGGAGGAGCTGCTCGGATCGGCCAATGTGCTGCTCCAGGATATCGACAGCCTGGTGCGCAAACCTGCTGACAGCGAGCTTGGCGAACAACCACAACTGCGCCGTGAACAACTCGAGAGCGCACCTGTGCGGAGTCTGCTGAGCAAGATCAATCATGCGCTTGACGGCATCAACCCGATCCTCCATTCTGACAAAACTCAGGCGCTGCCTGCACAGTTGTCCGCCTCGATCCGGAAGCTCAACAGCACACTGAAATCAGTAAAACAGATGCTGGAGGGCGACAAGGCGCGTTCACCACTCTATTATGAACTATCGACCACGCTCAAAGAGCTGACCCGCGCTGCACGCTCGGTTGGCAGGCTCTCCGAGACGCTGGATGAAAAACCCAACGCATTGATTTTTGGAAATGATTAAG
>JAUVEG010000313.1 GCA_030594925.1 Gammaproteobacteria bacterium | reverse complement strand
ATAAACAGCAGTGGTACTGCCAGGCGCAGCCAGCCATAACCCTGCAAGTCATCAGGCGCCAGCAGTACCAGCGCCACCGTGACAATTTGAATCAAAAGAATTGCTAAAAAATATTTAAGCATGCCTGAGTCAGTCGAGTATCTTCATAGTCAATATAACTGCTATGCTGGCAGAATTGTCCCAAAATTGAAAGAACAGCAGGCTGTCAAAAAGCGCTACACTACAATGAAACGATCCGTTGGCGAGACCATGTCTCAGACTGTCGAGGCATGAAAAATCATTTTTCTCGCAAAGCTTCCGCGTCCTGCTCACGCCCCTCACCTACGATCCCTGTAGGCGAAGGCGCAAAGTTCGCCAAGAAAAACCTTTGCGGTCTTGGCGTCTTGGCGAGAGTCATTTTTGAAATTTGATTCATTTGTAAAGATGTTGAGCACTCAATGATTACTAGGGGCACACTACACATGCACTATTTTATCCGTGGTCTGATACTGCTTTTTCTGTTTTCCTCACAATCTACTCTGGCTGAGCCTGAATACAGGCAGCATGTGCCTTCGGCGCTTGAGCCCTGGGTTGACTGGGTTCTGTGGGAGCACAAGGAGCTGGCGTGCCCCGTCTCCTACCAGGGCGAAGAGCGTTATTGCATCTGGCCTGGCTCTTTACAGCTGCAGCTGACGGATAGTGGCGGGCGCTTTACGCAAAAAATCACCGTCTATAAGAAAGATGCCGTATTGCTGCCGGGCGGCGTCGGCAGGTGGCCTGAAAATGTACAGGTGGACGCAAGCCCTGTTGCGGTGCTCAGCCAGGACTCTCTGCCAGCGATCAATCTGCAGCCCGGCAGTTATCAGATAGAGGGCGAATATGCATGGGACTCTCTGCCTGAGTCCCTGCTCCTGCCCGAGACTGCGGGTATTGTGTTGCTCGAGCTCAACGGTAAAAACATCAAATACCCTTTGATCAAGGGGGGGCAGATCTGGCTTGGAGTATCGACGCATAAATCTATCAAAAAGCGTCCAATGGACAAACTGTCGCTGGTGGTCACTCGCAAATTGCGCGATGGCCATCCGTTTGAGATCACCACGCTGATGCTGCTGCAGGTCTCCGGCCAGCAGCGTGAAGTGGTGCTCGGCACCCCGCTGCTCGATGGTTTTGTGCCACTGCAGGTGCGAAGCAAACTACCGGCAAGACTCGGTTCTGATGGAAAACTGCGTGTGCAGGTCAAACCCGGGCAGTGGCAGTTGGAGGTAGATGCCTATCACCCCGATTATAAGGAACAGATTGCGCTGCCTGGACAGGCCTCGCCATGGCCGCAAGAGGAGGTGTGGGCCTTTGAAGCCCGGCCGGAGATCCGCCTGGTGGAGATCACCAATGGCACGCAGGTGGATCCGCGCCAGACCCGCCTGCCGGAGCATTGGCGGCAGCTGCCGGCCTATCTGCTCAAACCGGGCGAGGAGCTGCAGATTAAAGTCATCCGCCGAGGGGATCCTGCTCCGGATCCGGATGATCTGCGTCTCGAGCGAACCCTGTGGCTGGACTTCTCCGGGCAGGGCTACACCATGCAGGATCAACTGCAGGGAAAAATGACATCCGGCTGGCGCTTGTCTGTTGATCCGCAAGTGGAGTTGGGGCGTGTCACGTTGAATGGAGAGCCGCAGTTTATTACCCGCATGGATGAAAATCGTTCCGGTGTAGAGGTGCGTCGCGGCGCCATCGATCTGCTTGCTGAAAGTCGACTCAACAACAACAGCGAGATTCCGGTGACGGGCTGGGGACGTGACTTGCAGCAGGTGTCAGCAGACTTGAATCTGCCGCCGGGCTGGCGGCTTCTGGCGACAACAGGCGTGGATGTAGAGCATGCGTCGTGGATCAAACAGTGGTCGCTGTATGACCTGTTTGTGGTATTCATCGTGGCCTTTGGCGTCGGCAGATTGTGGGGCTGGCGCTGGGCTCTCCTCACATTGATTACGCTGGGGCTGATCTGGCACGAACCCGGGGCGCCAAGGGGGATCTGGTTTTACCTGCTGATGGTGGCAGCGCTGAGCCGGGTGATAACGCAAGGTAAAATGGCCTTCATGCTGCGCAGCGCCTGGTTGGGCGGTCTGCTGGCATTGGCGCTGATTGTGTTGCCCTTTGCCATTGATCAGGCAAGAACCGGGCTTTATCCGCAACTGCAGTTGGCGGCGCCTCAATATCCGCTCTCCATGCCAGCCCCGGCACCCATGTCTGACTATGATGAGCCAATGGTTGAATATAGTGAAGAGCCAATGCTGCAGCGAAAGCTCGTAAAAAGAAAGGCGGCTATGGCAAAGGATGCCGTCGTAGGGATGGCCTCATCGATCCGCAGCCCTGGAAAACCGAAAGTCAGGAAGCAGTGGCTGCCCGACAAAAATGCGCAGGTGCAAACGGGACCGGGGCTGCCGGATTGGGAGTGGCGCAGCATCTCTCTGAGGTGGGATGGTCCGGTCACGCAATCACAGCAGATGCATTTGCTGCTGGCAGGGCCAAAACTCAATATGCTGCTCAATTTTCTGCGTATTCTGCTGGTGGGCTTGCTCGCATGGCTGTTCGTGGACTGGGCGGGAAGCCGACTGCGTACGACTGGATCATCAGGGGCGTCGAGCGCCGCTACTGCGGCTGCAATGGTCATTATGATGGTTGCAGGTTTCGGCGGC
>JAUVEG010000303.1 GCA_030594925.1 Gammaproteobacteria bacterium | reverse complement strand
CTCTAAAATTCAATAATAAATTTAGTAGTTAATTTTATGATGGATATTGTATTCCTGAGAGACCTGCGAATCGATACGATTATCGGCATCTACGAGTGGGAACGCCAGATTCGCCAGATTGTGGTGCTCGATATCGAGATGGCAGCCGATGTCGCCAGAGCCGCTGCGACCGACCATATTGACGACACACTCAACTACAAGGCTGTTGCCAAGCGCCTGATCCAGTTTGTCAGCGAGAGTCAATTCCAGCTGGTCGAAACGCTCGCAGAAGAGTGCGTGCGCATCATTCGCGATGAGTTCGAGGTGCCCTGGGTGCGTTTGACGCTGAACAAAAAGGGCGCTGTGCGCGGCGCCGACGGAGTAGGCATCATCATAGAGCGCGGCACTCGCTGATGCCTCCCATTTTTCACCACGGAACACACGGAATGATGGTTATCGCGATCAAATCCTAAAACCTAAAACCTATCCCCTAAAACTTCTCCTTTCTCGCCATTTGCAGAAAATGCTGCAGCCGCCAGGCGCTGATTGCTCCCTTTTCTACGGCTTCTATGAGTACGCAGCCTGGTTCGTGCGTATGGCTGCAGTCACTGAAGCGGCAGCCTCCCAGGTAGTCATGAAATTCACGAAAACCCTTTTCAAGTTGCCTGCGCTCTGTGATCATGAGGCGAAAACTGCGCACCCCGGCCGAATCGATGAGGGAGCCGCCTTGCGGAAGAAAATAGAGGGTGGCCGAGGAGGTGGTGTGTTTGCCGAGACCGGATGTTTCAGAGAGCTGTCCGACAACAATATTCTGCTCCGGCAGCAGCGCATTGACCAGGGATGACTTGCCGACGCCTGATTGTCCGACCAGCATGCTGGTCTGATGTTGCAGTTGCTGCTGCAGCTTATGCATACCGCTCATCTGTTTACTGCTGACTTCAATGACCCTGTAGCCGATCTCTGCATAGGTGGCGGCAATTTGGCGTAACGGGTGATCAGTGGTCAGCAGATCAGCCTTGTTCAGCAGCAGTACAGCTTCAAGGCCGATGTTTTCAGCAGCAACGAAATATTGGTCCAGCAGGTAGCCGGTTGGTGGAGGTTCAGGGGCTGCGACGATCAGCAGTTGCGTCAGATTGGCCGCCAGCGCCTTTTCGCGGCCGCTGTAGTCCGGTCTTGAGAGCAGGGTGGTGCGTGGCTGAAGCGCAGTGACAACGCCTTCATTGTCACCGGTTTGATGCCACACGACACGGTCACCGCAGACGATTTGCCCCAGGTTCTGGCGAAACAGGCAGGGGGTCAGATGCTGCTGCTGATCGGCGACCAGCAGATTGCGTCCATGACGAATAATAACGATGCCATCATGCGCCTTGTCATCAGCAGCGGAGAGTGCATTTTCCGCCTCTTCGGAGGCGCGCTGCCGGCGTTGTTCCTGAATGCGCGAAATACGCGCGCGTTGCTGGTCAGTCAGACGCCGTTGAGCCATCGATCAACGTTCAAAATGATAAAATTCGGTATTCAGATGGTCGATTATTTTTGCGACATCCTCTTCAAACAGGTTGGCGTCAGTCATGGTATTGCAGCCATGCGCACGCTGTTTCAGGGATTCCAGTGATTTGACCTGGCGGTCATCGCGCATATACATCTCGTCACCATGGCATCTGGTGCAATGCTGTTGTGTCAGTGAGGCGCCGGTGGGTTCGGCAGCTTCCGTGGTTGCAGCTGTTGTAGCGGCTTCTTTGGCCAGAATGGGGTGCATAAAGAGCAGCAGGATTGAAGTGAAAATCAGTTTATACATGGGTATTCTCCTGGGGTTTGTCATTACATGGGATGCGCTTCGCAAGCTCGGCACATCCTATGATTAACGAGATCAAGTCTCAGACTGACAAGGCATGAAAGCCTTCTTATTCTCTCGCAGAGACGCAGAGACACAAAGGGTTTTTTTGGCGGGCTTTGCGACTTTGCGAGAGTCATGGTTGAAATTAGCATAAAAGTCACTGCTATTGGGTGTATCTGAAGGAAACGTCGGAGGCAGGGATGCCGAAGCGAGCCTACATGGATGTATTTACGGCATTTTCCGGAAGATATATCCGATAGCAGTGACGATCCCGAATTTACTGAATAGTTACGAAATTTGATACGATAGCAAAGTAATCTGAATTGATTATACATCTTTCAGTCCGAACCACTCTCCCAGCACCTGGTGCGCTTCGTCAATACCGGTTTTTTTCAGGGAGGAGAAGAGCTGCACCGAGACGTTTTCGTACTCCTTCAGCATTTGGCGCACTTTCAGCAAAGTGTTTTTTGCAGGGCCTTTTTTGAGTTTGTCGGACTTGGTGAGCAGCACATGCACAGGCAGGTCAAGATGGGTGCACCATTGCAGCATCTGCCTGTCCAGAGGTTTTAACGGATGGCGGCAGTCCATCATCATGACGACCCCTTTGAGACATTCGCGTTGCTCGATATAGTCAGTCAGCAGTCCGCGCCACTGCTGGCGGATATTGGCGGCGACTTTGGCGAAGCCATAGCCTGGCAAATCGATGATGCTGCGTTGTTCGTCCAGCGTAAAGATATTGATCAGCTGTGTGCGCCCCGGGGTCTTGCTGGTGCGGGCGAGTGATTTCTGGTTGCACAGGGTGTTGATGGCGCTGGATTTCCCGGAGTTTGAGCGGCCCGCAAAGGCGACCTCGACAAGATCTTCACAAACGGGAAGCTGCTTGAGTTTGGCGGCGCTTTTGAAAAAATGCGCCTGATAGAAAAATGTGTTCAT
>JAUVEG010000307.1 GCA_030594925.1 Gammaproteobacteria bacterium | reverse complement strand
AGCAACATGGGTGCCGTTCCCGGCTGCCAGTGCGATCTCTTCATCCGTCAACTGCGTCATGTGCACGGCGATCAGCTGCGGATTCAACAGACCAAGCCGTTGCAGGCGCGCCATCGGTCGCTCACCATGATCACGCAGGCTACCCTGAATCTCGTCATTAGTTTCATGCAGGTGGATATGTACCGGGATGTCGAGTTCGTCGGCAAGCAGGCGGACTCGTGTCAGCGAGTCATCTGAAACTGTGTAGGGGGCGTGCGGCGCCAGGGCTGTCTGAATCAACGGGTGATTCAGATATTCATCGTGAATGGCGAGACCCTTTTGCAGATACTCATCCGGACCCTCGCCCCATGCAGAGGGGAAGTCAAACACAATCAGTCCGACGGTTGCGCGAATGCCGGCCTGGTGTGCAATGCGCGCTGTCACATCCGGAAAAAAGTACATGTCATTGAAGCAGGTCGTGCCGCCCTTGATCATCTCGGCGATCGCAAGACGGCTTCCGTCAGCAACAAAATCCTCGCTGAGCCACTTCGCCTCTGCCGGCCAGATGTGATTGTTGAGCCACTCCATCAACGCCAGGTCATCCGACATGCCGCGAAACAGGTTCATCGCAGTGTGCGTGTGCGCGTTGATGAAGCCGGGAGTCACTACATGATGAGGCAGATCATGCAGATGTTTTGCCGTATAGGTTTGCTTCGCATCTGCAGTCGGCAGTATGTCGACAATTTTACCGTGATGGATGGCAATGGCATATCCTTCGAGAACAGGATCTCCAGCCGTTACGGGGATAATCCAGCCGCATGCGATCAGCGTGTCAATATGACTATCTATCATTATGGGGACAGTATACTTAATTATTTTCTGTAGAAGCCAAATACGACCCTGAATTTCATAATAAATAAGTATACTGTCCCCATGATGAACAAGATGGAGACTCTTTTTCCCGATAAAATAGTCACTGGCGACGATGCCATCGTGTGGCAGGATGATGCGCTCTACCTGCTCGACCAGCGCCTGCTGCCAGCCAGGGTGGAGTTTATCCGCCTCACGAGCGCACAGCAGACAGCTGACGCCATCCGTGACATGGTGGTGCGCGGGGCGCCGGCCATCGGCATCACGGCAGCCTATGGCGTGGTGCTCTCGGTGATGCAGCACGGTGATCAGTGGCGGGAGAAGTTGCAGGCTGATGTGGATCTGCTTGCTGCTGCAAGACCGACTGCGGTCAATCTCTTCTGGGCGCTCAGGCGTATGCAGCAGCTGGCCGGTAAAGTTGCCGATGACAATGCTGCCGGGGTTTTACTCAAGGAAGCGCGGCTAATCCATCAGCAGGATATCGCTGCAAACCGGCGCATGGGTGAACTGGGGGCTGCATTGATTCAACAGCCCACATCCGTGATCACCCACTGCAATGCCGGGGCGCTGGCGACAGGAGGCTACGGCACTGCGCTGGGAGTGATTCGCGCAGGCTTTGCGCATGGCAGGATCAAGCATGTCTATGCCGACGAAACCCGTCCCTGGCTGCAGGGAACCCGCCTTACCGCGTGGGAACTTCACCAGGACAACATTCCCGTATCAGTCATCGCCGATGTCGCAGCTGCCGCAGCCATGGCGCGTGGTGATATCGGCTGGGTCATCGTCGGCTCCGACCGCATTGCCGCCAACGGCGATGTCGCCAACAAGATCGGCACCTGTCAGCTGGCCATCGCCGCCAGATATTATGGTGTCAAGTTCATGGTGGCGGCGCCAATCTCGACGATCGACCCCAACGCGGCCAGCGGCGCCGATATTCCCGTGGAAGAGCGCGACCCCGAAGAGGTGCTCAGCTGCGGCGGCCACAGAGTCGGGGCAGAGGGCGTCAGCGCCTGGAACCCCGTCTTTGATGTCACCCCCGCCGAGTTGGTCGATGCCATCGTCACCGAACGCGGCGTCGTCGAATCTCCAAACCGCGAGAAAATGGCGGAGCTGTTGTCAGAATCAGGGCAAAGAAATTAACCACAGATGCACACAGATAAACACAGATAAAAAAGCTATATCTACCGAGCTTTCCTCGTTCCCTCGCTCCCGCGTAGGAACGCAGACCTGGCTAATCGATACAGTTCTACTCCCTTTCCCGCTGGAAGAGGGCTGGGATGAAGGAATGAAAGATACCGTTGCTTGATTTGCTATATTAGATTTCGCGCCTATAATGTACATAATAATTGTACATTACAGGTTTGGTTATGCAGCAAGTTAAAATTACCGATTTAAGAGCACATCTACCGGATTATCTGAAGAGAGTCAGAAATGGTGAGGAGATTCAAATTACCAGTCATGGAAAGCCTGTTGCCAGGCTGGTTCCTGAACTGACGGAGGTGGAAGCTGCGCAAAAGCGGCTGGATGCATTGCGCGGCACCATGATGGTTGGTGATGTTATGGAGCCGTTGGAGAGTCAATGGGGTGCTGATGCTGACAATTTGTGATACCCATATCCTGATTTTTTGGCAGGATGACCCCAAAAGATTGTCAATTAAGGCGAAGCAGGTATTAGAAGAGTCGCTTGATAAGAACAGACTGGCTTGTTCGGATATCTCTTTTTGGGAGATCTCTATGTTGTTCAAGGCTGGGCGTTTAAGAAATGATGTCTCTGCAGAGCAGTATATGAATGACATTATTCTAACCATGTCACTGACTATCTTGCCGGTTACACCTGAAATTGCCGTTTTATCCCAGCAGGATCTTTTTGTTCACAAAGAT
>JAUVEG010000251.1 GCA_030594925.1 Gammaproteobacteria bacterium | reverse complement strand
ACATGTTGGCAGGTATCAGAAATTTGTAGCCCGGTTCTGCGACCATCTCAACTCCGCTGAAACAAGCCGCATCAGTCTCAGGGCAAGTTCAGAAGTTAAACAGCTCAGTTCAGCTGAAGCTGAAATCCGGCTCTCATTCAATCCGGATACTCCCCGTGCAGGCGAATATTTACACAAACTGCTGTTGTCCGACGTTGAGGAGGTCTTCAGGATTGCATGCAACAAAGATCCCCTGCAGCCAATGATGGAAGTCGATGCATCCCTGGCTCGTTATGAAAGATTCACACAGAAAAAAACCACAGACATCATCTTATTCGGCTTTGAAATGGGCAGCAGTTCCATTCTTGATATCGATACCCGCTTCGTTGAAAATGCGGATGGCAATCTAACCATTGTCGGAAAAATGAGCTATGAAGAGGTGAGTAAGAGCCTCTTTGATAAACGACAATTTAACATCGTCAATCTTCACCAGCTCTCCAATGCCATGGAAACAGGCAGTGCGACACTCTCCTTTTCAGCCAGCAAATCGGGAGATGGCGTAGATGAAGAGGCCATCAGCGACTTTATCAGTGATGCCATCAGACTGGAGATGGTTGACCCCAACGACCTGGCCCGGCTTGACAGCGTATTCCAGCAGGCCGGGGAGATCGAGGGCACCGGTCACTCCCGTTTTCTGTTTGGCTTAAGCCTGACTGAACACCAGCTCAAACAGCTGCTGAGTCATGGTTCACCAGTCTGGAATGACTCTCAAATTCCGGGGATGATGCAGCAGCTTTGCAAGCCGCCTAAACCACAAGCCATATCGCAGCCTGCGCCACCATGGGCGGGGGATGATGGCTTTGATTTACATACAAGCCCAACACCCTCGATAATCCGCCGGATCCGGCCGGTGCGAAGAGGGGAAACCATCAGGATTGCCTGTGACGCCATCGACAGCGCCATGGAAGATGTTCCTGAAGTATTTAAAACCAAAACAAGGCTGAGGCATCTCTTCAAGCGTTTGCGCTATACAGGGAGTATCGGAGATGCCATTCGAGACTACAGACCTCAAAAATTTACAACTCCGTCGCTTGATTACGAAGAGTTCCATGGCTCTGCGGAAAACCGTGATGAGCAATGGCTCTATTTCCGCAACAAAGCGGTCACAGCCTTTGCCGATGAAGCGCTTCTCGGCATGTGGGCCGTCTATCACTCTGCACCATACGGCTGGAAAATCGAACGCTACCAGTTCTGCCAGCGTCGCACCGCCGAAGTGATCGGATACTGGTTTGACCGCACAGAGACCCATGCATGGAAATTCCCGCTGTTCGGCATCCGCAATGAAATGCGGCCAATGACCATCGCCATGCTGAAGATGCTGCTGGATCTTGCCGACACCAACGGGGATAGAAAGCAGGGCCCGTTTCTCTCCATGGAACTGCAGATACTCGATGATCGTGCAAAGATCATCAAGCGACTACCAATCAGCAGCTAACTACTGTGGCTTGAGCGCCTCGATGGCGGCGGAAACAACATAATCCTCCACTCCGCGCCCTGGCGCCCAGTCACGGATAAAGTCACGGGATTCATCCTTCGGTTCGATTCTGATATCACTGAAACCCGCATCACGCATGTAGCCCTCCAACTGATCAATCAGCGAGGCATTGCCCATACAGCCGGCGATAAGGTCTGCATCTTTGCGCATCTCTTCCGGCAACTCTGCCGTGGCAACCACATCGGAGATCGCCAGGCGGCCACCGGGCTTGAGTATGCGAAAAGCATCTCGAAAGACCTGCGCCTTGTCCGGCGAGAGGTTGATGACGCAGTTGGAGATGATGACATCGGCACTCTCATCTGCAATGGGCAGGAACTCGATTTCACCAAGACGGAATTCCACATTGGTGTAGCCTCCCTTGCCGGCATTCTTGCGCGCCTTGCTAATCATGTCGGGCGTCATATCGACACCGATGACCCTGCCGTTGCTGCCAACTTCATGGGCAGCCAGAAAACAGTCGAAGCCGCCGCCGGAACCGAGGTCCACGACCACCTCACCCGGCTGCAGTGCAGCGATGGCTTTGGGGTTGCCGCAACCCAGTCCCATATCAGCACCGGACGGCGTGTTCTCCAGCTCTGACTGCGTGTAGCCCAGACGAGTCGAAATCAGCGTGTTGATCGCCTGATCATCGGAGACGCCGCAACAACTCGAGGTGATGCCGCATGCCGCCGCTTCATCATTCGCCTGCGCAACCGCAGAGTAGGCCTTGCGCACACTTTGGCGATGTTCATCCAGTTTCTCCTGCTGCGGAGTTTCAATTTCACAGCAATCATTGTTTGTCTGGCAACAGCTGGTTTTCTCAATCATGGCGGCTCTCGTTTATATTGTTCAGGTGTGACTATTCAGTTCATTCGGGGCCGTCACTGCTATCGGCCATATCTTCCAGAAAACGTCGTGAATACATCCATGCAGACTCGTGCCGGCATCCATGCCTCCAACGTTTCTTGCAGATACACCCAATAGCACTGACTGTTTTATGCCTTTTCTGAAGATGCTGAATAGTTACGTTCAGGTTAGATATTACGCCCTATAAGAAAAATTCGTGGGTAGCATTCAGCATGGTTTACGTCTAGGCTAAAGAGGAATCATAAAGGAGAAGAGCGAGATGTCCAAACTGGCCATAGTGCAAACATCACCGGTATTGCCCGAGCGTGAAAAAACATTGCGAAGGCGGCCTCCCTGGTTGCAGAGGCTGTGTGGATGTCGCCGGCCATTATGCGCGTCCCGATATCTTCAAGCTGCAGATCAACAGTCAACCGCAAAGCCCGGTTGAGTTCAAGTGACCCTTGGGAGCCAGCTGTGTAATGCTTTTCACTTCCTCAGGGTCATCATTGATAAGTAGATGCCAGAGAAACACAACCATGCAGGATAACAGTCATGCTTGAAACCAACCCCATTGCATTCCAGTTGCTGCTGTTTCTCTCATCCCTGTTTATTTTTGTGATTGGCCTGGGCGTCTTATGGATCATCTATGCCTATATCAAGGACGTCACCCAGACAGAACAGGCGATCCGTAGAAACTACCCCGTCATTGGCCGCTTTCGCTACCTGTTTGAGCATCTGGGCGAGTTTTTTCGACAATATTTTTTCGCCATGGAGCGTGAGGAGTTGCCGTTCAACCGCGCCCAGCGCTCATGGATCTATCGCGCCGCCAAGAACATGGACAACACCGTTGCTTTTGGCTCAACCCGTGATTTGACACTTCCCGGAACCGTACTCTTCGT
>JAUVEG010000203.1 GCA_030594925.1 Gammaproteobacteria bacterium | reverse complement strand
GGGGTAAGATACAGACAGGGGATCTCATCCAGGGGCTGGATAATCCGCAGCTCGATGAGGCCATCGGTGACATGGCGGAAGAGCTGCGTGAAGAGATCGAACTGGTGCGCGGAGCCAGCCATGAGCTGGATCTCGAAGCCTACCTGAAGGGTGAATTGACACCAGTGTTTTTTGGCTCGGCAATCAACAACTTTGGCGTCAAAGAGCTGCTGGACGCATTTGTCGAATATGCTCCGCCGCCGCAGCCGCGTCAGGCAGGCAAGCGTGAAGTCAAACCCAAAGATGAAAAATTCAGCGGTTTTATCTTCAAGATCCAGGCTAATATGGATCCTTCGCATCGGGACCGCATTGCATTCCTGCGCGTCTGTTCAGGCAGTTACCGCAAGGCCATGAAGATGAAGCATGTGCGTATCGGAAAAACGATTCAGGTCAATAATGCGCTGACCTTTCAGGCAGGCGAGCGCACCCAGGTGGAAGAGGCCTTTCCCGGAGACATTATCGGTCTGCACAACCATGGGACCATCCAGATCGGAGATACTTTTACTGAAGGCGAGGAGCTGAAATTTGAAGGCATTCCCTATTTTGCGCCCGAGTTGTTCAGACGCGTGGTGCTTAAGAACCCCCTCAAAATGAAGCAGCTGCAAAAGGGTGTTTTACAACTGTGCGAGGAGGGGGCAACCCAGGTGTTCCGGCCGCTGAAAAATAACGACATGATTCTCGGCGCCGTCGGAGTGCTGCAGTTTGAAGTGGCAGTCCATCGTCTCAAGGGGGAATACAGAGTGGATGCCATTGTCGAGGCTATCTCTGTTGCGACCGCCCGCTGGATCGAGTGTGACGATGCGAAAATGCTGGAGCAGTTCAAAACCAAAAATCATGACAACCTGGCGCTCGATGGCGATGAGCAACTGGTCTACCTGGCGCCTACGCGCGTCAATCTGAGCCTGGCGGAAGAGCGTTGGCCGGATGTGCGTTTTCTTGCGTCGAGGGAGTTGTAAGGGGGACGGGCGGACCCGAAGCAAAAAAAAGCGCGGCAGAATCTGCCGCGCCAAACAATAACCACCAAAGGAGAATGGAGGAATATGTTCTGAATAAAGGAGGAGAAATTCAGAACATGAGTACATTCTAATATAATAAAAATGTTTGTCAAGTTTTTTTCACGCAAAGATGGGATAGAGGGTTAGAGTTATCCCTCAAAAATGTAATTCTTCAATTACTTTGTGCATCATTTGAGTCCGTCAAGGCGTAGGGCGTAATAAGCGACAGCGCATTACGCCGCATGGAGATGGTGCAATGCGCTGTCGCTTATTGCACCCTACAGGTTCAAGTAAATCACAATGATATTCACTCTTGTTCCCACGCAGGAGCATGGGAACGAGGAAATGGCCGGTCAATCCTGTTTTAGCCGATGGTCTGTACAGATTACACTGATACCGTCTGTCACTGCACCAGGCAAAAAAAAGCGCGGCAGAAGCTGCCGCGCTAAAACCACCAAAGGAGAATGGAGGTATGTGCCGGATAAAGGAGGAGGAATCCAGCACATAAGCATATTCTAATATTCTTTTATTCTTAATTCAACACTATTTTTACTATGGAATTCCGAAATCTTGCAACCGATGTAAAAGCACGTCGCAATGCGCTGAAATTCAGACGTGGCGTTATTGACACTCCCGTGTTTATGCCGGTCGGCACCTATGGAACCGTTAAGGCAATGACCCCGGAGGAGCTTGAGGGGATGGGTGCACAGATCATACTCGGCAATACATTCCACCTGTGGTTAAGACCCGGAACCGAAATCATCGAGGCGCATGGGGATCTGCATGATTTCACGCACTGGCAGCGTCCGATTCTGACCGACTCCGGCGGGTTCCAGGTTTACAGTCTTGGCAAGATGCGGAAAATCACGGAGGAGGGCGTTCATTTTCGTTCGCCTGTCGATGGTGCAAAGGTTTTTATGGGGCCGGAAGAGTCGATGCAGATTCAACGCGCACTCGGCTCCGACATCGTCATGATCTTTGACGAGTGCACGCCTTATCCGGCAACCTTTGAGGAGGCAAAAACCTCGATGGAACTCTCACTGCGCTGGGCAAAACGCAGTAAAGAGGCGCATGGCGACAACCCGGCTGCGTTATTTGGGATCGTGCAGGGAGGTGTCTATGAGGATTTGCGCAGTGCATCCCTGGGTGGCCTGATGGAGATTGGCTTCGATGGCTTTGCGGTCGGCGGTTTGTCTGTGGGCGAGCCGCCGGAGGATCGCTGGCGTATTCTCGATCATCTGTGTGAACGCCTGCCTGCCGATAAGCCACGCTATCTAATGGGAGTGGGTACGCCGGAGGACATCGTCGAGGCGGTGCAGCGCGGCATCGATATGTTTGACTGCGTGATGCCGACGCGCAACGCCCGCAACGGGCACCTGTTTACACATCAGGGAGTGGTGCGCATCAAAAATGCCTGTCATGCAAAAGATACAGCGCCGCTGGATCCGATGTGTGATTGCTATACCTGCCGCAACTACAGCCGCGCCTATCTGCGTCACCTGCATCGCTGTCACGAGATCCTGGGTGCGCGCCTGAATACCATACACAATCTTCACTACTATCAGCAGCTGATGCAGCAGCTGCGTGAAGCGATCGAAGAGCACCGCCTCGCTTCCTTTGTTGATGATTTTTACCATCTCCGCAAGAGTAGGCGGGGGGATGTGGAAACATCTCAATAACTCAGTGCAAGGTGTCAATAAACGAATGGGATTTGTAACTATTCAGCATCTTCAAAAATAGCATTAAACAGTCTCTGATATCGGGTGTATCTGCAAGAAACGTTGGAGGCATGGATGCCGACACGAGTCTACATGGATGTATTCACGATGTTTTCTGGAAGATACGGCCGATAGCAGTGACGGCCCCGCACATCCTGGTACTTTAATTTCTGCCTCATCCCTTACTGGGATTGTTGAGAAGTTAGTGCGGGAAATGAACCCAGGGAGTCTTTGGGTTAACCGGCAATTTCATCAGCAGGCCATAACCAGGCGGCGCCGCGTACGCCGGAGGAGTCGCCATGCAGCGGCGGCAGGATCCTGGTGCTGACACTGTCTGAAAAAACATACTCCGGCAGCAGTAGCGGGACGTTTTGATAGAGCCTGCGGAGATTGGAGAGTCCGCCGCCAATGACAATACATTCAGGATCGAGCAGATTGATCACTGATGCCAGTGCGCGTGCCAGCCGGCTTTCATATTGCTGCAGTAATGCTTCTGCTGTCGCATTGTCATGCGCTGCTGCTGTGGCGATCTCTTCAGCTGTGAGCGCCTCTCCTGTGATTCTCTGATATTGCCTGGATAAACCGGAGCCGGAGAGAAATGCTTCGATGCAGCCCCGTTTACCACACCAGCAGGGTGGGCCAGGAAACTCTTCGGCACTCATCCAGGGCAGTGGATTATGTCCCCATTCGCCGCCAACAAGATTTGTCCCCTCATGCAACTTGCCGTTAACGACGATCCCGCCACCGGTTCCGGTGCCGAGAATAATGCCAAACACCGAAGCCGCACCGGCTGCAGCGCCGTCAGTCGCTTCCGAGAGTGCAAAGCAGTTGGCGTCATTGGCGATACGAACCTTGCGTTGCAGCAGTTGCTGGATGTCATGTTGCAGTGGCTGCGTATTGAGGCAGGTTGAGTTGGCGTTGCGGATCAACGCAGTTGTCGGAGAGGGAGAGCCGGGGATGCCGATGCCGATAGTTCCCTCTTGACCGAGCTGCTGTTCACTCTCGGTGATCAGCTGTTTAATGGTGTAGAGTGTTTTGCGGTAGTCGCCGACTGGCGTCGGCATCCGCCGGCGCAGCAG
>JAUVEG010000103.1 GCA_030594925.1 Gammaproteobacteria bacterium | reverse complement strand
GTCGACATGGCGCATGCCGGCGGCGTCTCTGTCGAAGGCGAGCTGGGCTGCCTGGGTTCACTCGAAACCGGTGAGGCCGGTGAAGAGGACGGTGTCGGCGCTGATGTTATCCTCGAGATGGATCAAATGCTGACAGATCCTGATGAAGCTGCTGATTTTGTCGCCAAGACCAAGGTCGACGCGCTGGCGATCGCTATCGGCACCTCTCACGGTGCCTATAAGTTCACCAAGGAGCCAACCGGAGATATCCTGCGCATCGATCGCGTCAAGGAGATTCATGCACGCATTCCAAACACCCATCTGGTCATGCATGGTTCATCTTCCGTACCCCAGGATTGGCTCAAGATCATCAACAGCTATGGCGGCGACATGGGGCAGACCTATGGCGTACCCGTTGCGGAGATCGTTGAAGGCATCAAGCATGGTGTACGCAAGGTCAACATCGATACCGACCTGCGTATGGCGTCGACTGGTTCCGTGCGTCGTCACCTGTCGGAGAATACCTCCAACTTCGATCCGCGCAAGTTCCTCAAGGAAGCCACAGACGGCATGATGGAGATCTGCAAGGCGCGCTTCGAAGCGTTTGGAGCTGCCGGCAACGCCGACAAGCTGACAGCGACCTCCCTGGAGAAGATGTACGTCTCCTACGAGAAGGGCGAACTGGATCCTAAAGTTTCCTGATCCAGTCGCTATCTCAGCAAAAAAAACCGCATCATTTGATGCGGTTTTTTTGTTTTCTGTTTTAACCACAGATGCACACAGATAAACACAGAGGGCAACATCTTGAGAAGATGAAGCTATACTTATTGCTACTCACTAGCGACATCATATCAATGCAACCCATGAGCCGACATCTTTTTCTGCTGCTAATACTACTGCCTATGCTGCTGCAGGCGGCGACAAGTGGCGAGGGCGTCAATGCAGGGCTTCTGAATCCCGGCTACGAGGAGAAGCCATCCTGGTTCAAGGAGTCGTTTCTCGACATTCGCGAGGATATCGCCGAAGCGGCTGCGGGCGACAGGCGGGTGCTGCTCTACTTCTACCAGCATGGCTGTCCCTACTGCAGCAAGCTGCTGCATGACAACTTCGGTGACCAGGTCATTGCGGGGAAGACGCAGCAGCATTTCGACGTGATCGCCCTGAATATGTGGGGGGACAGGGAGGTGACGGGCCTGCAGGGTGAGACCATCTCCGAAAAGGAGTTTGCCGCCGGGTTGAAAGTTCAATACACGCCGACGCTGCTCTTTCTGAATGGGCAGGGCGATCCGGTCGTGCGTCTCAACGGCTATTACCAGCCACACATATTTTCTGCGATCCTCGATTATGTCGCACAGCACAAGGAGAGTGAACTCCCGTTGCGAGAATACATCGCAACTGTTACACCACAGGCAGCAAGCGGTAAGCTCCATGTTGAATCGGGTTTCCTTACTGCTCCCGTCGACCTCTCTGTGAGAGAAGAGTTGAAACCGCTGGTCGTCCTGTTCGAGCAGAAGCAGTGCCTAACCTGCGATGAGCTGCACCAGGATATTCTGCAGCGGGCTGAGATTCGCAAATCGCTCGATGGATTCAGCGTGGCCCTGCTGGATATGTGGAGCAGGGATGCAATTACCACCCCGGCCGGCGTCGACATGACTGTCAGAGAGTGGGCGCAGTCGCTGGGAATCCAGTATGCCCCCAGCCTGCTGTTTTTCGACAAGGCGGGAGATGAGGTGTTTCGCAGTGAAGGCTATCTGCGTGCCTTCCATATCCATGGCGTGCTGGACTATGTACTCAGTGAAGTCTACAAGCAGCAGCCTGAATTCCAACGCTTTCTGCAGGATCGGCGCGCCGATTTCGAGAAACGCGGCCTGGATACCGATTTATGGAAATAGCGTAACAACTCAATATAACCTGATGTGCAGCCTCCAGCGTATCGCGGCCGGAAGGCCGCTCCTACAATTATGGTGTTCTGGAGTAGGAGCGGTTTTCTGACCGCGATAGCCTTAACAATCAGGACTCAGCAATCATCACCGGCTGTCGCTTGGCCCCCCAGCTTCCGGGTTTGGGATCAAACACGCCCGCACACCTCTCTCCACACTCCGGACAGCAGCCGTCAGCCGTCAGTTTCCAGTCGGTGATGACATACCAGTCGCGGCCTATGAGACGTGTTCCACAGCTGTGGCAGTAGGTGCTTTCGCCATCCTCGTCATGCACATTGCCGGTGAAGGCGTAATGAATGCCATTCTGCATGGCGATGGATCGCGCACGTGTCAGTGTCTCAGGCGGCGTAGGTGGCGTATCCCTCATTTTCCAGTCAGGATGAAATGCAGAGAAGTGCATCGGCACATCGGCGCCAAGATGCTCGACGACCCATTGGGTCATCTCGTGCAGCTCTTTGTCGGTGTCGTTCTCGCCTGGAATCAGCAGCGTGGTCAGTTCCAGCCAGCAATCGGTTTCATGATGGATATATTCGAGTGTCTCCAGCACGGGCTGCAGATGTGCACCTGTCAGCTTGTGATAGAAATCTTCATTAAACGACTTGAGATCGACATTGGCTGCATCCATCACTGCAAAAAACTCCTTGCGCGGCTCCGGGTTGATGTATCCGGCGGTGACAGCAACAGATTTGATCCCCTTCTCACGGCAGGCCAGCGCCGTGTCGATGGCATACTCATGAAAAATCACCGGATCGTTGTAGGTGTAGGCGACGCTCCGGCAGTCATGTTCGGCAGCCGTGCGTGCAATGGCCCCGGGCGATGCCTGGTCCATGAGGGTATCCAGCTCGCGTGATTTGGACATATCCCAGTTTTGACAGAACTTGCACGCAAGATTGCAGCCTGCTGTGCCGAATGAGAGCACTGATGTGCCGGGATAGAAGTGATTCAGCGGCTTTTTCTCGATGGGGTCGATGCAGAAACCGCTGGAGCGGCCATAGGATGTCAGAATTACTGCACCTTGCTCATTCTTACGGATAAAACAGAGTCCTCTCTGACCCTCTTTCAGTTTGCAAAAACGCGGACAGAGGTCGCATTGAATGCGATCATGCTCAATCGCATGCCAGTATTTTGTTGGCTGTTTGGATTCGGTCACTTTCATCGTATTTCTCCTATCTCTACTATCATCTCTACTCTTAAGAGTGGTAGCAAATAAAAAAATGTCAACTGCTGCTTGAAAATTTTTGTAAAGACTCCAAAATTGAGAGTAAGGAGTTTCACTTTTGTCATAGTTTTGTCCTATCGAAACTGGAGCGTTGGTTGTATCAGACGGGGCCTTGGGGACGGAGAGACGGGCGGGACGATATTCCTTTACAATACTATTGCCCCGCGCTAGCATCCTTGTATGCCGATAAAAACTTTCGCCAATAAAGAAACTGCTGCGGTATACAGGAAACTTCGTGCGCGCAAGTATTCGACCGATCTTCAAACGATGGCGTATAAGAAGTTGAAGCAGCTTGAAGCGGCAACAGTTATAGAAGATATGCGTAGTCCACCAGGCAACCGACTGGAACGGCTCTCAGGTAAACTCAGTGGCCTGTACAGCGTCCGTATCAACCAGCAGTGGCGCGTCTGTTTTGAATGGTGCGACGGCAATGCTTTTGAAGTTGAAATACGCGATTATCATTAATCGAGGATGATGAACCATGACAATTAAAATTGAAGATTTGGACAAAATTGATTTTTCCGATGTTGCTGATGTCGATGCGCAGACCCTGCCCGATGTCACGGTGGGGGAGATGTTGAGCGAGGAATTTTTAAAACCACTCGGCTGGACAAAATATAAACTGGCAAAAGAGCTGGGCGTCGATCAAACGCGTGTCGGTGAAATTATCGCCGGTAAACGCGCAGTCACTGCCGATACGGATCTGCGGTTGTGTCGCCTGTTTGGACTGACTGATGGATGGTGGCTACGGTTGCAGGTTGGACTGGATGTTGCATTGAAAAAGGTGGAGATTGCTTCGGAGTTGGCAGGCATCAAGCCGGTGGTGCATTCATGAAAAAGGTATCAAAGAGGGGATCAGATAAACCCCGGCCCACCGCGCCCAATAACCCACGGGTCAGAGCTTCTGCTGTAGCAGGAATGTTTTATCCTGGAGAGAGAGGTGAGCTTCAGCGCCAGGTTCAGCAGTTTCTGGCTGAAGTCAGCGTCAGGACGCCCAGGCCAAAGGCGATGATCCAGCCCCATGCCGGCTACATCTACTCAGGGCCTGTGGCGGCTGCTGCATACTCTCAACTGCAGCAACACGCCGAAACAATCACGCGTGTGATACTGCTTGGGCCTGATCACAGGGTGGGGTTTCGCGGTATCGCCGCGCCATCTGCAGACTATTTTGAAACTCCCCTGGGACGCATTCCCGTGGATCAGGAAGCCCTCGGGTCACTCGAAGGCGTGGTGCTGTTCGATGCGGCACATCAACAGGAGCATAGTCTCGAGGTGCAGTTGCCGTTTCTGCAGCAGGTGCTGGGGGAATTCTCGCTGGTGCCGCTGGTGATCGGCAGTGTCGAACCTGGAGAGGTTGCGGTCGTACTGCGTCAACTGTGGGGTGGTGATGAGACGCTGATTGTGGTCAGCTCGGACCTGAGCCATTATCACGACTATCAATCAGCCCGCCGTATCGATGCTGCAACCACACGGGCGATTGAACACTTCGACAGCAGTATCGGATCCAATGACGCCTGTGGCTACCAGGGAGTGCGTGGTCTACTGCAGGTGGCGGCAGAGAAGGGGCTGCAGGAGATGACGCTGGATGTGCGTAATTCCGGGGATACTGCCGGCCCTCGAGACCAGGTTGTCGGCTATGGATCCTATATTTTCTACTGAGATTCTCCTGAAATGAAGAGTGAAACGACGAATGAACTGAGTCTGCAACAGCAGCAGCAACTGTTGAAGGTTGCGCGCGAGTCGATCCAGTATCAGCTGCGGCATGGTCATGCAATGCCTGTCGATGCCGATGCGTATGACGCGCCTCTGCAACAGCAGGGAGGCAGTTTTGTGACGCTCAACAAAAAGGGTGCGCTGCGCGGTTGTATCGGTACACTGCAGCCCTATCAGCCCCTCGTCAACGACGTTGCAGAGCATGCGCGGGCGGCGGCATTTTCTGACCCGCGTTTTCCGCCTCTTGGCCTCGATGAGTTTGCCAATATCGTGATCAGCATTTCGGTGCTGGGCAGGCCGAATGCTATCAGCTTTAGTGACGAAGAGGATCTGATCACTCAGCTGAGACCTTCGCAGGATGGCCTGATATTTGAGGAGGGTGGCGCCAGGGGAACATTTTTACCCAGTGTATGGGAGTCTCTGCCGGAGCCACGCCAGTTTCTACAACAGCTGAAGCGTAAAGCCGGTCTTCCGACTGATTACTGGTCCGATAGCCTGAAAATTTCCCGTTACACGACCCAATCATTTTCTGAAAAGGTGTGATGACTTCCGCCTCGGTTCAGCAGGCCTGGATAACGTTAATCATCGCTGCTGTGTGAGTCAATTGCCCGCATTTTTTGATCAACCGCCTGTTGCATGGATTGCTCCAGGCCCTTGACCCTCTCAACATGCTGTTGATAAATCACCTGGGATTTCTCTTCGACTTTATTGTCGCCGCCGAGGACAA
>JAUVEG010000266.1 GCA_030594925.1 Gammaproteobacteria bacterium | reverse complement strand
GAGTCTGAAAACACTTTAGTGAAGAGTTGCTTTATTTCTTCAATATTGCCTGGGCTATATGGTAAAAGATTCATTGATTTGACTTTGTGCGGCTTAAATTCAACCAATAAGTGCAACACCCACTATTCAGCTTCCTGCAGGCGATCACCGTAGCGTGCGTAGAACCACTTCATAATAAAGGGCGGCAGCAGCGTGGTAAGTGCGATCACTATAACCATGCCCGCGTAGATCTCATTATTGAAGATGCCGCTGACTCTTCCCAACTCGGCAAAGATCAGACCGACTTCACCACGGGGAATCATGGCCATGCCGATCACCCAGCGCGCAGTCCATGACTCCCTGATGAAAAACGCGCCCACGAGCTTGCCGACGATAGCCGCCACCAGCAGGGTCAGTGAGAATCCCCAGATAAACGGCGATCCCCAGTCGATCTCGCGCAGATTCAGGGAAAGTCCCACAAAGACGAAAAATATCGGCGTAAACAACTGGATAATCGGTTTCATCTGATCCTCGATGCGGTGCGCAAAATGCTCATCGGTGCGCAGCGCGACACCCAGCGGCAGGAAGAAGCGTCTTGAGAGAGCCAGTCCGGCGGCAAAGCCGCCAAGCAGCTCCGGCGCACCGAGTGCATTAGCCAGCCAGGCGAAAAACAGCACCAGCGATACGATGGTGGTTGGAAGCAGTCCGGGAATCTCGCTGACCTCATCGAAGTGCTTGATGATCAATGAGATCAACTTGGCGGCAACGGGCGCCAGCACAAAAAATGCGACGACGAACAGCAGCACTTTTCCGGCGTTGACCAGACTCACCCCGCCGCCGATGGAGAACTCGTAGAGCAGCGCCAACAGCACCACACCCATCACGTCGTCCAGTACAGCTGCACCCAGGACAATCTGTCCCTCGGGCGCCTGCTGCCGTTTGAGATCGGACAATACACGCACGGTGATACCGATGCTGGTGGCAGTGAGCGTGCCGCCGATAAACAGCGACACCAGCAGCGACAGATCCAATACCCAGTAACCCAGGGCGAAGCCGAACACCAGCGGCAGCACAAATCCCGCTATCGCCACGATGAAGGATTTCATTCCTGTGCGCGCCAGGCGTTTAACATCGGTCTCCAGACCGACCTCGAACAGCAACAGAATAATACCGATTTCCGCCATCAGTTTGATAGCCTCGACCGGCTCGATCCAGCCCAGCAGGCTTGGCCCAAGCACCACACCCGCAAACAGCTCACCGATCACCGACGGAGCCTGAAGCCGTGTCGCCAACTCTGCGAACAACCTCGCCGTGAGGAGAATGATCAGCAGGTAAAGGAAAAAGTCATGTGTTTCCATCGAATACCCTCCCGGGCATATTGGTTGACTTGCTTCTCACGTGCAGAGAAATCGGAACTTTAAGATCTCTCCCTTCGGTCGAAATGACAGTATGCATGCCCTGCATGGAGCTATTGAGAAATTATGACACATTCATCTACGCACCTGATACTCAAGAGCATAGCAAAATCGAATGGATTTATGCAGTATTGTGGCGATCAGATGTTTGCCATATCAACCTGTGTCGATATACTGCACATCCTATTGGCAGCGGAGAGAGATTCAAATGACGATACGTATCGGTATCAACGGCTTTGGCCGTATGGGACGACTTGGAGTGCGTGCAGGCTGGAACATGCCGGAGTTTGAGGTTGTACGCATCAATGAGATCGCCACGGATGCCAATGGCTCGGCGCATCTGCTCAAATTTGATTCAGTGCATGGTGTCTGGGAGCAGGAGACTGCCTCGGAAGAGGGCAACGTGATCATCGATGGCAGATCCCTGGCCTACACATCGAATCCAGTCATCGATCCTGGCGACTGGTCTGACTGCGACATCGTCATCGAGGCCACCGGAAAACATCATAAGCAGCCGCAAACGCTGTCAGCCTATTTTGAGCAGGGAGTCAAAAAGGTGATCGTCGCCGCACCTACCGAAGGCGCTCTCAATATCGTTTACGGGATTAATGACGATCAGTATGATCCCGAGGTGCATCATCTGCTGACCGCCGCCTCCTGCACAACCAACTGCCTGGCGCCGGTGGTCAAGGTGATGCATGAAAAAATTGGCATCCGGCACGGCTGCATGACCACCATTCACAACATCACCAACACCCAGACCATTGTGGACAAAGGCCATCCGGATCTACGCCGGGCGCGCGCCTGCGGCAACTCTCTGATCCCCACCTCGACAGGCTCTGCCAAAGCCATCACCAGGATATTCCCGGAACTGGACGGCAAGCTCAATGGCCACGCTGTACGCGTACCTCTACTGAATGCTTCGTTGACAGATTTTGTTTTTGAAGCAGCCCGCCCGGTTACTACAGAAGATGTCAACGGCTACTTCAAGGAGGCGGCCGCTGGCGAACTGCTCGGTATCCTCGGTTACGAGGAACGCCCCCTGGTATCGGTTGATTATTTGAATGATCCCCGCTCATCCATCATCGATGCCCTCTCCACCATGGTAATCGACAACACGCAGGTGAAGATCTATGCCTGGTATGACAACGAGTGGGGCTACGTGAACCGGATGATGGAGCTTGCCGGCAAGGTTGCCGCCTCTCTATGAAGCCGCACAGCAGCACGCTCACTTCTCCTTGCACTCCTTTTTACCTTTTGGACACTTTTTCTTCTGCTGCTGCCGGGGAGCCGGCTTTGCCTTCTGAACACTTCTCTTCTGCTGCTGCCGTGGAGCCTGCTTTGCCTTCTGAACGCTTCTCCTCTGCTGCTGCCGTGGAGCCTGCTTTGCCTTCTGAACGCTTCTCCTCTGCTGCTGCCGTGGAGCCGACTTTGCCTTCTGAACGCTTCTCCTCTGCTGCTGCCGTGGAGCCTGCTTTGTCTTCTGCACACTTCTCCTCTGTTGCTGCCGTGGAGCCGGTTTTTCCTTCTGAATACCTCTCTGCGGCTGTTGCAATTGAGTTGAGCGGCCCCTGAAGGCGCCTCTTTTCGGTTGCTCGCGTGTAGTGGAAGTCGCTTTTGGCTGTATTGTTCGTGCGCCCTTCTGTTGCTGTTGAAGTTGTTTTTTTGTTCTCTCTTTTACTTTCCGATCCTTCGCACCTTCAGCAGCTTTCTGATCCCTGCCCCA
>JAUVEG010000258.1 GCA_030594925.1 Gammaproteobacteria bacterium | reverse complement strand
GGGTGGCTTCTACTGCAGAGTTGCCAGGAGCAGCGGCAGTTGATCGTGGGATAAACAGTTCGCTCCGTCGGGATGCGGCCATCTCCGGCTAATCCAGGCAGGTGACCCAACGATTTTTAACAGCCTCAAGATTTCTCCCTGCGGTCGAAATGACAAATTGAGGATTCATTTCGAGATCCCCTAAAGCAAGTGCCTGCCATCAAAGAGATCTGCCTCGAGTGAGAAGGGATCCACGCCGTCGACGCAGCCAAGGTTGACCCGGTAATGGCCCGGTGCTCTTGCCGTCTCGTGGAAGGGATAGATGCCGCAGCGTTTGCAGAAGAAGTGCCTGGCTGTCTTGTTGCCAAACTGGTAGAGCCCGAGAGCGCCCTTCTCTGCTTCAATCTTCAGCTCGTCTGCGGGTATTGCTTGCGGCGACATCATCGCTCCTTTGCGGGAGCAGATGGAACAGTTGCACCTGATGCCTTTGGTGATGGGTTTGCCTTGATAAGAGAAGCGCACGGCTCCACAGTGGCAACTGCCTTGATATAATTGTTTCATGATCTCTTCCTTCTCTTCCTATTATGTGGATAAAGGTAGCACATCAGATGGATGAGGAGATGCCGTATTTTCCGCATTTCCGAAATTATGCTAATATTTAGATATTGGAAGAGAATTACGAGGGCATCACAATGCGTGAAACACTGGTTGTGTCCAGCCGTGGGCAGATAACCCTGCCAGCCAGACTACGCAAACGCATGGGAATCAATAGTGGCGATGTCGTCATTCTTGAAGAGCATGGCAACGAAATTGTACTCAAACCGGGCATAGTTTTCGAAGTCGATCACTACAGCGATGGGCAGATTGCACAGTGGGACATTGAGGATAAACTGTCAGAACATGAACGTGATCAAATTCTCCATGCACTGACATCGCCGGTGAAATGAGGCTATTTCTTGACGCCAATATTCTATTTACGGCGGCGCACAATCCCGGGGGGAAAGCTGCTCTGATTATTGAACTCGGGATTCAGGGACACTGGGAGCTTTTCTCCAGTCCCTATGCGATTGAGGAAGCACGCCGAAATCTGGAGAGAAAATTCCCACATACTCTGGATACCCTGACTTCTCTTCAACACGGCATCCGGCTTGTGAAGCATCAGGAAGACCAGGCCGCCCTGGAAGGACTGGCGCAAAAAGACCAACCAATTTTCCAGGCGGCACTCGCCTCCAGAGCAACCCATCTCCTGACTGGTGACATCAAGGACTTTGGTCCCTTCATGAACCAGCCGGACAAGAGCTGCGGCATCTGCATCCAGACAGTTGCCGAATTCCTTCGGGCAACTCTGTTTGAGAATCTCTGAACGACTCCTGATACGAAGTGCTATTTCCATCGTGGTCAGATGACCATTCCAACAACCCCGGCTCATCCACATTCTGCTAGAGTGTTCACCCCATCACTCTCTCCAGGATCAGAGCCACTCTCTGCAGCTCTTCGGGGCGGTGGTAGGCATGCGGAGAGACCCGTAGCCGTCCATCCCGTACCAGGGCGATCACCCCACTATCTTTTAGCCCCTGAAACACTGCATCGGCAGAGACTATCGGATGCGAGAAGGAGAGTATCCCTGACCACTCACCCTCGCCTCGCGGGCTGCTGTTCTTAAATCCGTGGCGCTCAAATACCGCAATCAGTTCATCGCTATGCCGGCGGATCTCTGCGGCAAGATTTTCCCGGCCAAAACCAGCGGCGAGTTGCAGCGCCGCATGCAATCCCGCACAGCCGGCGAGATTGGGCATCGATCCTTCAAAGCGGCGGCCATCTTCGAGCAGGTCGAAGTGATAGTCGAGGAAATTGAACGGGTCTTTCACCGACGACGCGCCTGGGAAAACCGGCTGGAGACGGCTGCGTAGTTCGGGCGAACAATAGAACATGCCGATGCCGGTCGGCCCCTGCAGCCACTTGTGGGAACCGAAAGAGAGCGCATCGATACCCCACTTCAGAGCCTCGATCGGGAAGATGGAGAAGGCCTGGATGGCATCCACTACCAGCAGGCAGCCTCTCTCCCGACAGAGTCTTCCGAGCGCTTCGAGGTCGTGGCGATATCCGGACGAGAATTGCACATAAGAGACCGCGAGCACGCGGGTTTTAGGGGTGATCGCAGCGGCATAACGCTCGACCGGTATGCGGTTGTCCTCGTCCGGATCCACCCACACCAGACGCACACCTTTGCGTTTCTGCGCCCACCAGGGATAGACATTTGCAGGATACTCCACGGAACAGAGAACCACCTCGTCCCCCGCTTGCCAGGGATACCCCTCAGCCACCATGTTGATGCCGAAAGCCGTGCCGGGTGTAATGGAGAGGTTCTCCCCTTCGCAGCCAAGCATCCGTGAGGCCAGCAATTTCATCGCCATGGCATCCTGAAAGCGTTCATCGATACGCAGCGCACCAGTGTCTCCCATCTCGGCTGCATACTCACTCATGGCGAGGGCCACCGGACGAGATGTCCGGGAGATCCCGGCATGGTTTAGCCAGACGGTCTCCGCAGAGGATTCAAACTCACGGCAATAGTCGTTCCAATCCAATGAGCGTGGTTTCATGGGTTACTCCTGCCCTGATTTTTTTGCCTTGGGTTCCACGACCGGGGTGATCGTCTGCCTGAGAATGATGCCGTCCTTGATCAAAAACGTATCGGTGGGGGGTGTGGATATTGTGTTCATCGCTCAGTTCCTCAGTAATGATCGTGGAATTCGAGAACAGTATACTGATTAACGGACAGGAATTATCAAGCCTTTAGTAGAGAGATGGGTAAACTCTCCTGAATAGTTGATTTGGGAAAACAATGATCCAAATCAATGAAAGCGAAGAAATAATCAACATATCCGTATTTTATTAGGATAGAGTTTGGAATCTGTCTGTTGATAATTCGCAAGAAAAACAAAAAACAGAATTGACGCCAGACCCATCACTCAACGGAAACACTTGTGCCTATCTGCAGCCTGGTTATTCAAGCCAAACCTCAACATTTAAGTTCCGTTTGCGCATCACTCAATCAGATGCAGGGCGTTGAAATTCACGTGCAGGGAGAAACCGGAAAAATGGTCGTCTCGATTGACCATCCCAGCCGTGAGTATTGCAGCGACGCCATGACAAAGATGTCGCAAATCGACGGCGTCATGAGTTCCTCTCTGGTCTTCGAATATCAGGAAGAGCTGGA
>JAUVEG010000216.1 GCA_030594925.1 Gammaproteobacteria bacterium | reverse complement strand
GCAAGATTGACTGATGTTGTGGTTTTTCCCACACCACCTTTTTGATTGGCGACAGCAAGAATTATAGCCATGCTATTTTCCTGAAGAGATGTTTTGTCATTTACTAGCGAGACCATGCCTTAGACTGACACGGCATGAAAGAGATTGTTTTTTTCGCCAAGCTTCCGCGTCCGGCTCACGCCCCTCACCTACGATCCATGTAGGCGAAGACGCCAGGATCGCAAAGGTTTTTTCTGGCGGCCGTTGCGCCTTTACGAGAGTCATTTTTGTATAGATATTCGCCACTCAAGGATTACCAGGATCGCGAAAATCTACGCAGCGACTGTCTGCTGCAACGCAGCTGCAGCATAATCAGCTGTGATTTCCGCTTTGCCAATGCCGCGCAATAATACCAGACGCAGTTCACCATTCAGCACTTTTTTATCAACAGACATCAATTCGAGAAATCGCTCCGCACTAATTTCTGCTGGAGGATCCACCGGAAGATGTGCTTTTAGCAGCAGAGAACGGATACGCCTCTGCTGATCAGCCGCCAGCCATCCCATGTGAAACGACATATCGGCGGCCATGGCAATGCCGGCTGCAACGGCCTCACCATGCAACCACACACCATAGCCCATCCCGGACTCGATAGCATGGCCAAAAGTATGCCCCAGGTTCAACAGCGCTCGCTCTCCAGCCTCTTTTTCATCCGCGGCAACAATCACTGCCTTGTCACGGCAGGAGCGCTCGATCGCATAAACCAGGGCTTCGCCATCACGCGCAAGCAGGCGTTTCATATTTGCTTCCAGCCATTCAAAAAAGGGAAGGTCATTGATAACGCCATACTTGATGACCTCGGCAAGGCCAGCCGAAAGTTCACGATCTGGCAGGGTAGTCAGTGTATCGGTATCTGCAACCACGCAACGCGGCTGGTGGAAGGCGCCGATCATATTTTTACCCAGCGGGTGATTGACGCCGGTCTTCCCTCCAACCGACGAATCAACCTGGGAGAGCAGCGTGGTTGGAACCTGCACAAAATCGACGCCGCGCTGATAGCTGGCGGCTGCAAAGCCAGTCATATCGCCAACGACACCTCCACCGAGCGCCAACAGGGTGCAGCTGCGGTCAAAACGTGATTTCAGGAGAGCATCGTAGATCGTGTTCAACACTTGCAGGGTTTTATACTGCTCACCATCCGGCAGGATCACCTGCTCGACGTGAAAACCGCGCAGAGCCTGCAAGACATTTTCGAGATAGAGGGGTGCAACCGTCTCATTGGTTACCACCATCACCTGCTGCGAACGGATCGAATTCCGGTAGCTCTCTGCCGAGGAGATAATTCCGGGACCGATGATAATCGGGTAACTGCGTTCACCCAGGTCGACCTCCAGTCTCCTGGCTGTTGCTGATGACACTACAACGCCTCCACCTTGCTGATGATCTCACGCACGACCCCGGAGGCGCCGCGCTGCTCCGTCGAGACAACCAGGTCGGAAATTTCATTGTAGAGAGGCGCTCGAACCTCCATCAATTGTTCCAATGCCGTTATAGGGTCATCCCTGTCCAGCAATGGCCTGTTTTTATCTTTTACCGTACGCTCAAATTGCTGCTGTGTCGAACATTCCAGATAGATGACAAAACCCCGTGCGGCAAGATTGCGGCGATTCCCGGCTACCACCACAGCGCCCCCGCCGGTCGCCAGCACCAGATGATCTTTTTGTGAAAGCTCCTCGATCACTGCCGCCTCGCGCTTGCGAAATCCCTCCTCTCCTTCAAACTCGAAGATAGTCGGAATATCCACGCCCGTTCGTCGCTGGATCTCTGCGTCACTATCAATAAAATCAAGCTTCAGTGTAGCTGCAAGCTGCTTTCCGATAGTGCTTTTACCTGTCCCCATGGGGCCGATAAGAAATATTTTTGTTGGTATTTTCATATGATCACTATATCAGCACGCTATTTCTCAATAACGTAACATCTCACTAGTCCGTGGAGAGAAGCATGGTCGGGGTTTGCCTTTCAGGGCTGCAGGCCGAAAAAATGCTCCTGCATTTCCGGCACTTCCGCCTTCCATGGCGGTCGAAAACAGGGATGTATTCACGCGTCCCTGAAAGGCTGGTCCCGGCCATGCGCAAATTTATTCAATGCGCGGATTTTTTGAAAAGTTACTCAATAATCTCATGTATGATCGCGGTCAATATCTTCTACCCTCTGTGCGGCGTAAGATTTTCGGCGTTACGAAGACCAGCAGTTCCCGCTTGAGATTATCAGATCTATCTCTGCGAAACAGACGCCCCACACCGGGAATCTTGCCGAGAAACGGAATACTGTCCGTACCACTGCTTTTCTCCTCTTCAAATATCCCGCCGAGCACGATGGTCTCGCCATTCTTCACCAGCACAGTCGACTCGACCCTTTTGGTCTCGATCGGGGGCTCACCGCCGGTTATAAGTTCCAGAATAGGCCTGTCCTTCTTGATTACCAGATCCATGATGATATTGTCATCAGGAGTGATATGCGGCGTCACTTCAAGACTCAGCACCGCCTTCTTGAACTCGGTATTGGTTCCCGTGTTTGCAGACGAGGATTGATAGGGGATCTCGGTGCCCTGCTCGATAAGCGCCGGGTGCTGGTCGGTGGTCACCACCCTGGGGCTCGCAACTATCTCTGCCGTGCCCTCCTGCTCCATCGCAGAGATCTCCAACTGCATCAGGTAGGAGCCCAGCTTGCCGACAAAAAAGTTGATCGCTCCTCCTGCCGGGCCACCCAGAATCGCAGGCAGGTTAACTGCCAGCGTATCTGGAGCCAATCCCGCAGTTGGATCATTTTGCCACAGTCCTGAACTCTTGGTACCACTGGCGCCGAATATGGTGTCGCCATTCTGCTGTATTCCGGCACCGCCAAAGCGGATGCCGATATCCCTGGCGAAACTGTCAGTAGCAATCACTACGCGGCTATCGATCATGACCTGACGCGTGGGGTGATCCAGTCTCGCAATCAGGCCGGTGATTTTTCTGATACTGGAGGGAATATCGTGGATCAACAGCGCATTGGTGCGCTTGTCGATGCCTATGCTGCCGCGCTCCGAGAGGAACAGGTTCGCCTCGGATTTCATCAACGCAGCCATATCCTCGGCCTTGGCATACTTCACCTTGATGATTTTAGTCTGCAGCGGTGCCAGCTGTTCGAGGCTGATCTTTGACTCTGCCTCCAGCCTCTCACGCGCAGTGACTTCAACCGTTGGCGCAACCATCATGATGTTGCCCTTCTGGCGCATGGTCAGCCCCTTGGTCTGCAGGATAATATCCAGCGCCTCCTGCCAGCGGACATCCTTCAGGCGAAGTGTGATATTGCCTCCCACTGTATCGCTGACGACCATGTTAAGACCGGTAAAGTCAGCCAGCAACTGCAATACGGAACGGACTTCAATATCCTGAAAATTGAGTGACAACCGTCCATTCGAGCCGCTTTGCATCGCCGTTGATGGCTCTGCGCCTGTTTCAGCAGCTGTCGTCTCTGCAGATTGTGCTGTCGCGACCTTTGCTGCCGTAGGCTGCGGAGTGCCAATCTCTATAATCAGGGATTTGTCGTCGATGCTGATCTCATATGGGAGTTTCTCGTCAAGCTGAGCCACAACCCGGGTTCGGTCTGCAGACTCAACAATCCTCAGATCG
>JAUVEG010000225.1 GCA_030594925.1 Gammaproteobacteria bacterium | reverse complement strand
TCAGCATCATCTCCCGTGATGCCCGCGCACGTGAATATCACTACGTTGCAGGGCTTGAGCAGCAGCAAACAGAAATTCATCAGTTGCGTGGCGCGGCAAATGCGCTTGTTGACACACAACGGATACATGTGGGGGTGATTGGCGAAGCGAACGCACACATCAATGCGGCAGCAAAAACCTGTCACGAAGTCTCGCAGCGACTGCTGGACGGGAGCCGCTTTGAGACTGCGCATCTGCTTGCCGCCGGCAGCAGCATCACCGAGGCGGCAACAGTGATGGATGAGATGGCAGAGCATGCCGGGGAGTCTGCGGCGGTTGCGAATGAGTCGATGCAGATGACTGTCGATGAAACAAACATACAGCAGAGACTCTACTACCTTGCGGATTTGTCACGGCGTATGGAACAGGTCTCGCAACGTCAATCCGCTTCTGTTGCAGGGGTGGGGAAGTCGATTGAATCGATCAGCGAGATATCAGGCAGGAATGCAGAGAGCGCCGCTGTGCTGAGCTCACTTGCAGATGATTTAACAAAGTATGCAGTAAAAAACAAAGTTGGCAGTAGGCAGAAAAACAAAGTATGCAGTCGTCAGTAGGCAGTTTGCAGCAAAAAAAGTTTTTCTTCGTTCCCACGCTCCTGCGTGGGAACGCATATCTGACTTTGAATAGCCACGGTATGCATTCCCACCGGGGACGGTGGAAACGAGATTATATTGGCTCTCGCAAAGCCGCAAAGAACGCCAAGAAAAACCTTTGCGGTCTTAGCGTCTTGGCGAGAAAAATTGTTTTTTCATGCCTCGTTAGTCTGAGACCTTATCTCGCTTGAAATGAAAGTTTGCAGTCATCTGTTTGCATTTCTTGTTTCATGTTCTTACTGCCAACTTACTTCTGCGGCTGAATCTGCTGCAGCACTGACTCCTGCAGCAGACGCTGTTGCTTGTCGCTGAGCGGTTGATTGTTAACGTCGGTGATAAAAAAACTGTTGTCTACATCTGCGCCAATGGTGGCAATTTTTGCACTGCAGATACGGATGTCGCATTTGCTGAAGACGCGCCCGATTTTTGCAAGCAGCCCCGGTTGATCCGCCGTCAGTATGCGCATAATGGTTCTTTGCTTGGAGTCATCCTGACTGAAGTTGATGCTTGTTTCTACATCGAAATGGCGTGACTCCCTCGAGCGGAAATCCGAGCTGCCCGCTCTCAGAGGTACACTCTCCTGCAGTCGCTGCAACAGTCGTTGTTTTATTTCGTTCTCCCTGGTCTCGCCGGAAATTGCTGAGCCATCCTCCTCCAGCACGACAAAACTATTGATGGAAATACCGTCGTTGGCTGTCTCGATACGGGCATGTACGATATTCAGTCCAAGCTGATCCAGCAGGCCGGTTGTAATGGCGAAGAGATTATCCCGGTCATGATCGATGATCAGAATTTCACTGCCGCCATGAGAGTCATTCGTCACGATATGCAGCTGTGGAGTCGTCTGTCCTGCATGCTCAAACAGCAGGGATGTCTGCCACACGATGCCGTCAACACTATTCTGCAGAAAGTAGTTGTCGCTCATGGAGTCCCAGTGTGCGGTGATTCTATTCTCGGCATAACGTTGCCGCAGTTGCTGCAGGGCCTGTTTTTTATTCTCTGCAATTTGACGGTTGTGGCGTGTGCGGGCATCAATATCCGTGGTCAGCGCAAGATGCGTCGATCTATGCAGCTGTCCCAGCAGGGAGCCTTTCCAGCTGTTCCAGCGTTTTGGATTGGTGGCGCGCGTATCGGCGACTGTCAGCAGATAGAGGTAATCCAGACGCTCCGGTGTCTCCACCTGACGGGCGAATTCATGGATGACCGATGGATCTTCAATATCCTTGCGCTGGGCGGTCATCGACATCACAAGATGCGTGCGCACCAGCCATGCAACCAGGCGGCTCTCCTTCTCATTGAGTCCGTGTTGACGGCAGAATTTATAGGCCACCGCCTCGCCGAGTTGTGAGTGATCGCCACCGCGCCCCTTGGCAATATCATGGAAAAGCGCAGCCAGCATGAGCAGCTCCTGCCTGGGAATTCGTGCTATGACGTCAGAGCATAAGGGGAATTCATCATAATATTTTGCAACGGTAAAGCGCCTCAGGTTGCGGATCACAAAGAGAGTGTGTGTGTCGACCGTGTAGACATGGAAGAGGTCATACTGCATTCTGCCGACAATATTAGCAAAGTCCGGAATATAGGCGGCGAGGACGCCGTAGCGGTTCATGCGGCGCAGTGCGTGGAAGACACCCTGCGGCTGTTTCAGAATTTCCAGGAAGAGTCGTTGCGCCTTGTGATTTGTGCGCAGCTTGCTATCAATCAAGTGCAGATGCTCACGAATCTGGCGAATGGTGGAGGCGCGCACTCCCTTGATACTGCTGTCCTGCGTCATTAGCAGAAACAGCTCCAGCATGATAATGGGGCGGTGGCTAAAGAGCTGCTTGTCGCGCACTTCGAGGAAGTCGTTGCGTGTTTGAAAACGGTTGTTGATGATGCACGGCGGCTGCAATTTATTTTTCAGCAGTATGGTCTCCTGAAAATATTGCAGCAGCATCTCGTTGAGACGCTGCAGTTCAGTGACCGCAAGGTAATAGCGCCGCATGAACTTTTCGACACCCAGTTCGACATCATCATCTTCATAGCCAAACATAGTTGCAAGTGTGCGCTGATAGTCAAACAGCAGGCGGTCTTCCGCGCGTCCGGTCGTCATATGCAGGGCAAAGCGAACCCGCCACAAGTGAGCCTCCTCTTTTTTCAGCGTTTGGTATTCGCTTTGTGTGAGAAAATGATGCTTCACCAGCCCTCTTAAAGAGGGGACGCAGAAGTGGCGTTTTGCCACCCAGCCGATCATCTGCATGTCACGCAATCCACCGGGACCCTCCTTGACATTGGGTTCAAGTGAGTGGGCTGTGTCGTCGTATTTGAGGTGACGCTGCTGCTGCTCCTGCCACTTGGCTTTGAAAAAGAGATCGGAGGGCCACATATTTTGTGGTCCGGTCTGCTCCAGCATTTGTTCGACAAGTTTGCTGTTGCCGCATAGAAAACGCGCCTCCATCAGGTTTGTGGCAACGGTGATATCTTTTATCGCCTCTTCACGGCACTCCTGCAGGGTGCGTACACTTTGCCCGACATGCAGCCCGATGTCCCATAACAGGGTGATAAAGGATGAGAGCGCCATGGCGATCTCTTCGTCATCCGTGTGACCCAGCAGAATCAGCAGGTCGATATCGGAAGCGGGATGCAGTTCACCCCGGCCGTAACCGCCCACGGCAACAAGAGCGATGTCCAGGGGGGTGTCAAAATGGCTTTCCCACAGACTCTGCAGCAGCGCATCAACAAGAGTAGCGCGGCCATTCACCAGTTCGCGGATGGGAGCATTGTCGATAAACATTTTCTCAAGCTGTCCGCTGGCTTGCTTGAGAGCAGTGCGGATCGGTGCAACGTCAGAGCCGGCTCCGGCAACAGCTGCGAGCATCTGTTGCTGAATGGTTGAAATAGTCATTATTGTGTCTCCTCTATAAATTT
>JAUVEG010000109.1 GCA_030594925.1 Gammaproteobacteria bacterium | reverse complement strand
CACTTGAAGTATGGATGGCGCCTTGTAACCGTCAAACACGATATCGGCATAGGCGATATCATGAACTACCCAGATATTGTGCTCTTTGGCAATCTCGATGACGCGTTCAAAAAAATCGAGTTCGACACAATGGGTTGTCGGATTTCCGGGGAAGTTGATGACCAGCATTTTCGGCAGAGGCCACGACTCAAGGATCGCACTCTTCAACTCCTCAAAGAAATCAACGTCCGGCGTCATCGGAACATGGCGCACATCCGCTCCGGAAATAACAAATCCCCAGGGATGGATTGGATAGGCGGGATTGGGGACCAGCACGGAGTCACCCGGCCCCATACATGCCAGCGCCAGATGCGCCAACCCCTCCTTGGAGCCGATCGTGACAATTGCCTGGGTTTCCGGATCGAGATCCACATCAAAGCGATCTTTATACCAGTTGCAGATGGCTTTACGCAGACGCGGTATCCCTTTGGACTGGGAGTAGCGATGTGTATCCTTGCGATTTGCCGCTTCCGTCAATTTATCGACAATATGCTGGGGTGTCGGCTGATCAGGATTCCCCATGCCGAAATCGATGATGTCCTCACCCCGCGCTCGCGCTTCCGCCTTCATTGCATTCACGATTGCAAATACATAGGGCGGAAGCCGCTTGATACGGCGAAATTCTCCCATTTCAGGTGTAGACACGCAAAACCTCTTGATATAATTGGCGTGAAAAGATGACAAAGTACCCGAGTACCCGGAAAAATTCAATCACGATTAGACTAAATATTGGCTATCCATGAAATTTAACTGTATACAAAGCGGCGGATTCACTATCGGCAGCTATCAGCCTGGAGAGATTCAGGTCAACGCTCAGCTCTATCGACACAGTGTTATCGTCGCCCCCAAAAGCTGCTCACCCTGGCAAATTGAGCACATCGAAGAGCTCCAACCTGAACACTTCAACTTCATCATTGAACATACACCGGATATTCTGCTGCTGGGCACAGGTGAGACCCAGCAATTTCCTCCAATGCAGCACTACGCCGCGCTGCTCTCCCTTGGTATTGGAGTCGAAATTATGCACTCTGCCGCTGCCGCAAGAACCTACAACCTGCTGCTGGATGAAGAGCGGGACGTCATCGCAGCGATTATTGTCTAGCGAGACCAAGTCTCAGATTGACTATGCATGAAAGAGATTATTTTCTCTCGCTAAGACGCCAAGAACGCAAAGGTTTTTCTTGGCGAGCTTCGCGTCTTTGCGAGAGTAATTATTGACATTTAACTCATTAGTAAAGATGTTGGCCACGCAAGGATTCTAGGAGTCCATCTCTTTGACTGTGGTATAATTATCGGCTGATAGTGCATTGGAAAGCACCACTGTTTTCCAATTTACTCTCCATTTTTATCCGTTTCAGAAGAGGATTTACCTATGTCTAAGAAGCACCCCGTTGTTGCAGTGACCGGATCTTCAGGCGCCGGCACCACCACCGTTAAACGCGCTTTCGAACATATTTTCGAGCGTGAAAATATTAAGCCAGCTGTTGTCGAAGGCGACAGTTTCCACCGCTATGACCGCGCGGAAATGAAGGTAAAGATGGATGAGCTTCATCTCAGCCATTTTGGTCCCGAGGCCAATCGCTTCGACAAGATCGAAGAGCTTTTCAAGGTTTATGGTAAAACCGGTGGTGGCAACAAGCGCTACTATCTTCACAGCGTCGAAGAAGCCGCCGAGCACAACGAACGCCTTGGCGTCAATAAAAACCCCGGAGAGTTCACACCCTGGGAAGAGATTCCTGGCGGTACGGACCTGCTTTTTTATGAAGGTCTGCATGGGCTTGTCAAGACAGATGAACACGATCCTTCAAAACATGTTGACCTGGGTATTGGCGTTGTACCTATCGTCAATCTCGAGTGGATTCAGAAAATTCACCGTGATGCCGCCGAGCGTGGCTACTCTGCGGAGGCAACTGTCGATACCATCCTGCGTCGTATGCCGGATTACATCAATCACATCACTCCCCAGTTCTCACGCACGGACATCAACTTCCAGCGTGTGCCGACTGTGGATACATCGCATCCTTTTATCACACGCGATATCCCGACTCCCGATGAGAGTTTCGTGGTCATCCGCTTTGCAGATCCACAGAAATTCAACATTCATTTCCCCTCACTGCTCGCCATGATCTCTGACTCATTCATGTCGCGGCGCAACTCGATCGTCGTTCCAGGCGGAAAGATGGGCTTCGCCATGGAGATCATCCTGGCCCCCGTTATTGAGCATATGATGGAAAAAGCACATTAAGCGCTTTTGAGATTCACATAGAAAAAGGCGGCTGTGATGCCGCCTTTTTTTGTGGTGATTTCTAGCGAGACCGGGTTTCAGACTGACAAGGCAGAATAAATCATTCTCGTAACTTCTCAAAAAGTCCGTGCAAAATTGGGTATGCATAGGATGTGCTGAGTTTGCGAAGCGCATCGACCATGTATGATGCGCCTCGTGCCTCTGCACATCCTATGAACTATTTGGACTGCACGGGGTTATTGAGAAGTTACTCATTCTCTCGCCAAGCCGCTAAGAACGCAAAGATTTCATCGTCTTCATATTACTGCGTTGGAATGCAGACCTGGCTCCAGGATAATTTCGTATGCATTCCCACCGAGGATGGTGGAAACAAAATATATCTGTGTTTATCTGTGTGCATCTGTGGTTAAAAAAAGAAAATCGCTGATCAAGCTTAGGCCTGTTGATCCAACGCCGCCCTGATCTGCCGTTCAATGCCCTGCATATCGAGTCCTGCTTCCTGCAACTGCTGCTGCTGTGTCGCCTGCTCGATGAATCGGTCGGGCAATCCCAACTGCAGCAATCTGTGGTCGACTCCTGCATGGTTGAGGTATTCAGCAACCGCCGAGCCCGCCCCGCCCTGCACCATGTTCTCCTCGATAGAGACCAGCAACTGATGCGATGACGCCAGCTCTTTGACCAGCGCTTCGTCCAGCGGTTTGATGAAGCGCATATTGGCAACGGTTGCATTGAGGCTTTCCGCCACCTGCCGCGCCACAGCCACCATACTTCCGAATGCCAGGATAGCGATATCTTCTCCCCGGCGCACCACCTCGCCCTTGCCAATCGTCAGGGTCTCCAGAGCTTCAGTCTCCATCACGCCCGGACCGCCGCCACGGGGATAGCGGACCAGCGCGGGGCCTTCATATTCATAGGCGCTCTGCAGCATGCGGCGGCACTCCGCCTCATCCGCCGGAGCCATGACAACCAGGTTCGGCACCGTTCTACAGAAACCCAGATCGAAAACACCGGCATGCGTCGCGCCATCGGCGCCGACCTCTCCCGCCCGGTCGACAGCAAATGTGACATCCAGATTTTGCAGTGCAATATCGTGTATCAGTTGATCATAGGCGCGCTGCAGAAAGGTCGAATAGATGGCAACAACGGGTTTCAATCCTTCACAGGCCATGCCTGCGGCAAATGTCAGCGCATGCTGCTCGGCAATACCGACATCGTGATAACGCTGTGGAAACGATTCGGCAAAGGTCACCAGGCCGGAACCCTCGCACATTGCCGGAGTCACAGCGTGCAGGCGTTCGTCATTGCGTGCAACAGCACAGATCCAGTCGCTGAAAACATTCGTATAGCTCTTGCCGCCACTGCTTTTTTCAAGCGTTCCCGTCAACGGATTAAATGGCGTCACGCCGTGAAAAGCGACCGGTTTCTCTTCCGCAGGCTCATAGCCTCTCCCCTTCTGTGTAACGACATGCAAAAAGAGGGGGCCGCTCATTTTTCGCATATTGGAGAGCGTATCCTTCAGCATCGGCAAATCGTGTCCGTCAACAGGGCCGATATAGTTGAAGCCCAGCTCTTCCCAAAGCGTTCCGGGAAGCACCATGCCTTTCATGTGCTCCTCCCAGCGATCGGCAAAATCTCGCAAATTGGGCGTGCGTTGCAGCACAGAGCGTCCCTTGTTTCTCACCTTGTTGTAGAAACGGCTTGAGAGCACGCGCGTGAGATAGGTGCTGACAGCACCAACAGGGCGGGAAATCGACATGTCATTGTCATTCAAAATCACCAGCAGGTCGATATCGCTGATGGATCCGGCATGATTCAATGCCTCGAATGACATACCCCCGGTCAGGGCTCCGTCACCAATCACCGCAATTGCATGGCGATCATCCTGCGCCTGACGGGATGCGATCGCCATACCCAGCGCGGCACTGATGGAGGTGCTAGAGTGGCCTGTTCCAAAAGTGTCGTATGCTGACTCCTCACGACGGGGAAACCCTGAAAGACCCTCCTTGATGCGCAGGCTGCTCATCATGCTGCGTCTGCCGGTGAGGATTTTGTGCGGGTAGGCCTGGTGTCCGACATCCCACACGATGCGGTCTTCGGGTGTCTGAAAAACGGCATGCAATGCAACTGTCAGTTCAACGACACCGAGTCCGGCGGCAAGATGCCCGCCGGTTCTGGAGATGCTGTGAATCAGAAATTGACGCAATTCATCACATAGCTGCGCCAGTTGCTCATCATCGAGCTGACGCAAATCAGCCGGATCATTGATGCTCTCCAGCAGGGCAAACTCTTGTGATTGCGAAGAATCGTTCACTGATTTTATACAGATGTCTTGATACAAATTTTGGCTATTCTAGCAGTTATCATCATCTAGGGGGTTGTCCAAAAACAACTTGCCGATATCGCGCAGTCATATTGTTCGTATTCAAGGCACAGCAAGAGGTGCATAGCTCTTTTCCATGCGGCGCAATGCGCTGCGCATATTGCGCCCTACAATTTTTCCAGACCAGCTTACTTGCACGGGGGTTAATTAAGACCTTACAAATATGATGACGACTTCCATTGATTCAAATCAGTTAAATATCGTCATTAAGAATAGCAGCAGCAGTGACTTTCGACTAACATCACCACTATCTGCTTTCGCATAAAAAACGGACCGACCACCATGATCAAAAACCCCATCATCATTGACGGCAACCATGCCGCCGCATTAATCGCTCATCAAACCAATGAAGTGATTGCTATCTATCCGATTACCCCGTCATCGCCAATGGGGGAACTCTCGGATGAATGGTCTTCCAACGGCAAGAAAAATCTGTGGGGCGCCATTCCCGAGGTGATCGAGATGCAGAGCGAGGGGGGAGCCGCAGGCACCGTACACGGCGCCCTGCAGGCCGGCGCGTTGACCACCACATTCACCTCTTCGCAGGGATTGTTGTTGATGATCCCCAACATGTACAAGATAGCCGGCGAACTGACACCTACCGTATTTCATGTCGCCGCCCGCTCACTGGCGGCGCAGGCATTGTCGATCTTTGGCGATCACAGCGACGTCATGGCGATACGCCCTACCGGCTTCGGCATGCTTTCATCCAACTCTGTGCAGGAAGCGCTCGATTTGGCGCTGATTTCACAGGCGGCAACC
>JAUVEG010000129.1 GCA_030594925.1 Gammaproteobacteria bacterium | reverse complement strand
ACTATGACAAACAACAACCTAGAATCCTTGATTCACTAAAATGCTTGCAAATGAGTCAAGTTTTAAAAGAATCTCTCGCTAAGAGCGCAAAGGACGCAAAGGTTTTTCTTGGCGGTCTTGGCGTCTTCGCCTACACGTGTGTAGGTGAGGGGCGTGAGCAGGACGCGGAAGCTTTGCGAGAGAAAATATTTTTTCACGCTTTGTCAGTCTGATACATGGTCTCGCTAGAATTTATAGTTCATGCCGACATAGATCGAACGCCCCATACCTGGAACCGGAGTCCCCCATGCAACGCCGTCTCCAGACATGGTCTTTCCCTGACCCAGGTAAGCGCCGCCCAGCGGGTCATTATAGAATTTATCAAAAACATTCTCGATGCCAAAGTCGAAGCGCAGCTGCTTCCATTCGTAGCTGCTGCGCAGGTGCAGCAGAGCATATGAACCTGTCTCGAGTTCGTTTCTCACCTGTGAAACATCATCTTTCCCATCGACCAGATCGACTTCAACCGTATTGGTCCATTTATTCAGGCGATGCACAACCGTCAGTCTCGCATTCAACGGCATGATGTTATAGAGATTGTCATCTGTGTCGTCGTTCTTGCCACGGGAGTAATTCAGCAATCCGGTTGCGGTAAAGCTGCCGTAGCGGTCATCATCGGCAAAAGTGAAATGACCCGAGATATCAACGCCATAGATGTGGGCAGACTGATTGACGAACTGAAGATAGACAAATGAGTCTGTTGCATCCAGGTTCGCCTGGGTACACACACTACCGCCTGAACTGCAACGTTCGGCATCGATATAGTCCTCGATGTAGCTATAGTAGGGTGTCAGCGTGAATCCCCACTTCTCCTCTGCGGCGTCGTGCCAGTCGAAGGTCGCACTCACGATATTGGCGACCTCCGGCTCCAGTTCCAGATTGCCGACATAACCATTGCCGTCACCCGCCCAGTTGATCATGCGCATCGCCATGCCACCGGTTGACCAGGCGTAGCGCTCATAGAGATTGGGTGAACGGGTTTTTCTGGCATAGCCGAACTCCATGCTGCTCGTATCATCCGGTGTGAAGCGCGCCAGTGCCGTCACATCGATATTATTGTCGGTTTTGCTGCGGTCTGCGGCATTGAAGGCATTTTCATCTACAAGATAAGTATCGTTATAACCCTGTACTTCACCGGTATCCATCTCTACCCGTTCACCACGGAGACCAAACTGGGTTAGCCATTGCGAATTCCACTGCGCCTCCCACTCACCGAATATGGCCACACGGTCGCGCTCGCCGTCATTGATATTCCAGAATGTATCCGGCCACATCCCTTTGCCGGACGGGTCCCACCAGTCATCCAGGCGGTAATTCTGCAGCTCGGCGCCGACCCTGAGCAGGTCACGCTCCGAGAGGGGAATCTCCGCCTTGACGATCACGCCGGTATTATCTCCCTCGGTGTCCATGGGCATGCCCGCTGCACAGCCTGTCTTCCCGCCTGAGGGAGTACATGGCACCCCGTCGAGTGTGGGATTGGGACCGTACCAGAAAAGCTTGTCATCAAAGAACTGCATCTTATGCCGGGTGTGTTCGTTATAGACGCGTGCTTCCAGAACACCCCAGTCGTATTGCCCCTCGTAGCGCAGATTGACCTGTGTGCTGTCGTTGTCGGTCATGTCCATGCGCTGGTTCGGCCACCCCTGGTAGGGGATATCCTGCACGCCAATCTTCAGCTCGACGAGGTGATTTTCATGTTGCAGCGCCATGCTGATCGACTGATTGATCGATTTATACATGGAGGAGCCGACTTCGTCACCGTCCAGCCATCCGCGGCCTGCAGCCGCAGGCCCCGCCGGTTTGAAATCGCCGCCGGCATGATAGTTGCCGGCCTCGGCATACGAACCACTATAGCTGAGACTCAGCTTTTCACCGGCGACAGCCGCTGCAATGTTTCCGCCATAGGCATCCCCGTTGCTGCGATAGTAGGCGCCGATTTCACCCGTTGTCAGCACACCCTCTCCGGCTATGGCGAACTCCGGCTCGGGAGAATCGACCAGAATTGTACCGCCGATGCTATCGCCACCAACACTCACCGGCGTGATGCCGGCGAAGACCGTGGCGCTGCCGACATTGGTCGGAGCGATATAGGAGAGCGGTGGATTCATGTGGTTGCCGCAGGCGGAGATCAGGTCCATGCCATCAACCTTGATGCGCAGGCGGTCATCGGCGAGGCCATGAATGACCGGATGGCTGGAGACACCGCCGGAGCCCTGAATGTTGAGGCCGGGAGTATTTCTCAGCAGCCTGGTGGTGTCACTGCTGACGGGCGCCAGAGACTGCAGCTCTTCCTCACCAACAATCGAGGTATTCAGGGTTTGTTTTTCGATCAACGGCGATGCAGTGACATCGATCGTCGGAAATTGTTCCTCTTCAGCCACGGCGGCGCCCTGAGTAAGAGTAGTGACGAGTGCGGCAAGCAGGAGTCGCCGATGGTGAAATCGAGTATTCATTCTAATGCTTCCTTTGACAAAGGGTTGAGATTGACTCACGCAATTTTTGTTCTGAGAGTCAGCATGTCATTCTATTCAGCATCGCTCGTGCGTGAATTTGATATATATCAATTCAGTCAGGAAAATGCAGCTATAGATGAAAAACCGCGTCATTTCACACAAAGGAGAGTGAAATGACGCACCCGGTGACTGCTGCATGTGAGTCGGGGCATACTGGGAATAGCATATGTGATGGTCACAACCCGGGTTAGCGGCTATAGCGCTGCCAACTATGACGGCCGGGTGGCGAAAACATTCGGCATGCTAATTCCGCTGTTAATGGTCGCCACCTTCATCTGGAAACACGAATAGATCCATGTATGTCATAAGTTCCAGCACCGGGATGTTACCCGGGAATGTATAGCTGCCCTAAAATAGCTTCCCGATCCTGCTTGTCCTGATTACAATTCACGAAATTTAGGATAGAATGCGCCTCCCCAAATAGCCCCTTGGATTCGGCTATGCTTATTCTCAAATTCACGGACATTATCAAGTGATTTCTACAGCTAACATCACCATGCAGTTTGGCGCCAAACCTCTCTTCGAAGATATTTCGATCAAATTCGGCGGTGGCAACCGTTACGGCCTGATCGGCGCCAATGGTTGCGGCAAGTCGACATTCATGAAGATTCTCTCAAATGATCTGGAACCCACTTCCGGCCAGGTGATGGTCGATGCTGCCGAGAGGATTGGGGTGCTTGGTCAGGATCAATTTGCATTTGAAGAGTATTCAGTTATCGATACGGTCATCATGGGGCATAAGGAGTTGTGGAAAATCAAACAGGAGCGCGACCGCATATACTCCTTAGCGGAAATGACGGAAGAGGAAGGCATGCTGGTGGCTGATCTCGAGGTTCACTTTGCTGAACTCGATGGCTATACAGCCGAATCCCGGGCCGGAGAGTTGTTGCAGGGGCTGGAAATTCCTGTTGATCAACACTTCGGGCCGATGAGCGCCATTGCCCCGGGTTGGAAATTGCGCGTATTATTGGCCCAGGTTCTGTTTGCAGAACCTGACATCATGTTGCTGGATTAGCCGACCAACAACCTCGATATTGACTCTATCCGCTGGCTTGAAGATATTTTGAAGCAGCGGAAATCGACCATGATTATCATCTCGCACGATCGCCATTTTCTCAATAGTGTGTGTACGCATATGGCTGATCTGGATTATGGCGAGTTGCGCCTGTTCCCCGGCAACTACGATCAATATATGACTGCAGCAACGCAGGCTCGTGAACGACTGCTCACCGATAATTCAAAAAAGAAAGCCCAGATCGCCGAACTGAGAACCTTTGTCAGCCGTTTTTCCGCAAATGCATCAAAAGCGAAACAGGCGACATCGCGTTCCAGATTGATCGACAAGATTGAACTTGAAGAGGTCAAGCCATCAAGCCGGGTCAATCCCTTTATTCGTTTCAACCAGGATAAAAAACTGTTTCGCCTGGCGCTTGAGATGGAAGAGGTTTCAAACGGATATGACGAGATGCTTTTTACTGATTTCAATATGATGGTTGAAGTGGGTGAACGCGTTGCAGTCATCGGCCCCAATGGCATCGGTAAAACCACCTTGCTTAAAACGCTGTTCGGCGAGTTGCCGCAGAAATCCGGTGACGTCAAATGGTCAGAGAATGCAAACATCGGCTACTACGCACAGGACAATGCTGACAGTTTTTCCGAAGAGATGAATGTATTTGAATGGATGAGTCAGTGGCGAAACCCCGGTGATGACGAGCAATATGTGCGTGGAATCCTAGGGCGTTTATTGTTCACCCAGGATGACATCAAAAAGCCGGTAAGCAAACTCTCTGGCGGCGAGAAGGGCCGCATGATGTTTGGCAAACTGATGATGCTCAAACCGAACATTCTCATCATGGACGAGCCGACCAACCACCTGGATATGGAGTCTATCGAATCACTCAACCTTGCATTGGAACACTATGATGGCACACTGATTTTTGTCAGCCATGACCGGGAATTTGTCGCCTCACTGGCCACTCGAATACTTGACATGCAACCCGATGGAATGACTGATTTCCCCGGTAACTATGAAGAGTACCTGGCTTCTCAAGGAGTCGTTTCGGCCGGAGCGGAAGAGTCGATCGCAAAAAACAGATATGCCGGATAAAATCCTCCCGGAACTGGTTATTCAGCAAACCAGGGCCTGGGTTAGTAACTTTATTGTTGCCCAAAATATATGCCCGTTTGCCCGCAAAGAGTTGGAGCGCGACGGCATTCATTACGAAATCTTTCAGGAACATCGCGTCGAAGTTACTCTGACGGGATTCATCGAACTGTGTCAGCTACTGGATAAAAATGGCGGCATTGGAACCGCCTTATTTATTCTCCCATCATCCTTCATCGGTTTTAATGACTATCTTGACCTGCTGGACATGGCGAATGCGTTACTCATTAAGCAGGGATATGAAGGCGTTTACCAGTTGGCAAGTTTCCACCCCGATTACTGTTTTGAAGACGTAGA
>JAUVEG010000158.1 GCA_030594925.1 Gammaproteobacteria bacterium | reverse complement strand
TCAAGATTCATGTCGTGCAGCGCCGAGTGAACCAGGTGGGCATCCAGGTGGCAGGCGGTTCCGGTCATGATTTGCACTGCCGGGACGCCTTTGGCGCGAATGCGTGCGGCATCGTTCTCTGTCTCGAGGTCGCCTTCGATGACCCCGATGCGATATTTTTCCCCCAGCTGTTCAATCGTGGCTTCCAACAGCGCGGTCTTGCCGGAACCCGGTGATGACATCAGGTTGATTGTCAGAACATGGTGGCGATCGAAATGCTCGCGATTATGCGCTGCGGCATGGTTGTTTTCATGCAGCAGGTTGCTCAATACTTCGACAATGCCGCTGTGTTCATGCTTGCCTCCCTCATCGATCAGATGACGGTTTCCTTCGGTAATACTACAACCACATGTGTCACACATCTTCTCGAACCTCTAATGAAGCTCTGGTTGAATCGCTACGCTCTTCAACCAGAGCTTTGTTAATTTTCTACGGGGGAAGGGGGTAACCATCAATGCGTTCCAGTAAGTATTCAGTTTGCCCTTCCCCCGAACCCCCATCCCTTCGATTCAAGCAGAATTTCTCTAATGATATTTCTGTGAAGATTCCCCGGATTGCTCAAAAGCCTCCAGTTCAACGCGCTCAAGCAACAGTTCATCGCCTGAAACCAGTTCTGTCTGCCACTCACCGCAAGGGCTGCACAACAGACGATTTGCTGTTGCCGGACTCTGCTTGCCACAGCTGAGACAGCGTACAATAATTTCGCTTTCGTGAATATGCAGAGTCGCAGCGTCGGCGCAGCTGCCTGCACGGGCGACGCTAAAAGCATCGTTCAACAGCTGCGGCACCACACCTGAAAGCGGCCCGATGCCAAGATAGATCTCTGCAACCTGCTTGCCCGGATGCTGCGCTGCGATCCCCTCCAACTGATCAACCAGCGCCTGGCAGATGGAGAGTTCATGCATCCGGTGTGATCCCGATGTTATGCTGCTCAGCTTCCAGGTCCAGCATCTCGTCATAAATCTCCCATGCCGAGCGGGCTTCATGCTCTGTCATTTTCTGGATGGCATAACCGACATGCACGACCACATAATCACCCGGTTCGATGTTTTCATGCTGCAGCATAAAGAGACTGACATCGCGCATGATTCCCTTGGCTTCACAGCGCGCCATAAAGTCGTCAATCTCCACCACCTTCATCGGAATGCCAAGGCACATCGTCATCTTCCCATACATCAAGCTTGCCGATAAATATACCACCTTTCTCTCTATTCAGCATCTGAATGTGACACCATGAAAACGCCAATAATACAACCGCGCACACGAAAATAGTGTACACTGAATGCGTGTTAAATCTATGAGGATATCCTTGTGAAAAACATTACATTAAGCGCTGATGAACACCTGATTACCGCTGCCCGCCAACGCGCCTCAGCCGAGCATACCACGCTGAATGAACAGTTCCGGGGTTGGCTTGCGGACTATGCACAACGTGAACAGCAGGCTGCTAAAGCCCTGGCTGTCATGCGCGAGTTGCAAGGCAAGGTCCGTGTTGGGCGCAAGTTGACGCGGGAAGAGATGAATGAGCGTTGAGGGCTTTATTGACACAAATATCTTTGTGTACCAGTTAGAACGCATCGATACTCGCAAAGCAGAAATCGCAGAGCGACTGATTGAACAGGGAATAGCCACAGGAACAGCGTGTATTAGCTTCCAGGTCGTTCAAGAGTGTCTCAACGTAGTACTTCGCAAAGCGCAAATCGTGTTGGGCGAAAACGAGATGCGGAAGTACCTGCAATCTGTGTTGGCTCCGTTGTTTAGGATTCAGCCCAGTATTCGTCTCTATCATACCGCCCTGGATATTCAGTCACGCTATCAATTCAGTTTTTACGACAGCCTGATCGTCGCTGCTGCACTCGAAGCCGGCTGTAAAACCCTGTATAGCGAAGATCTGCAACACGGACAGCAAATCGAGCAATTGACCATACAGAACCCTTTTATCGAGTGCGAAACGCATTGATTACGAGGATCGACAACTCGAAAGCAGGTTCATGAATGGCAAACCATCAACTATTGACAGGCGCTTCGGGCGCAGGAGGAAGCGATGCAACTCTATCTCGTTCAACATGGTGAAGCACTTTCGAAAGATATCGATCCTGACCGGGCGCTGAGCGAAGCGGGGCGAAAAGATGTGCAGCGCCTGGCCTCTTTTCTGCCAGGGAAGGTGCGGGTCGCACGCGTATTGCACAGTGGCAAGATGCGGGCGCGGCAGACGGCGGAGATACTGGCTGCGGCAGTGGCTCCCGACCTGAAGGTCGAACAGTTCGGCGGGCTCGGCCCCAATGATCCCATAGAGTCCTTTGTCCAGCATATCGAGGGGTGGAGTGAAGATCTCCTCGTCGTCGGTCATCTGCCGTTCATGGCGAAGCTGGTGGCCAGATTGGCTGCCGGTTCCGAAGAGAGATCCATTGTCACCTATCGTCCGGGCAGCATCGTCTGCCTGGAAACCGGGGAGGGGCCTGGCTGGCAGGTACAGTGGATGATACGTCCCGAATTGTTGGCGGAAGCGCATCATTGAATGCTTACAGAGCCCCTCGTTTTTGCAGGTAGTTGAGCCAATAAGTTATGCAGAGTCCGTGAACCAGTTGTTTGCGACTATTACCTGGATTCAGTTTTTATGACGGCGGCAATAACCGAGATTTCAACCAGCAGTTCAGGCCGGGCAAGACTGGCCTCCACGCAGGCGCGCGCTGGTGAATCTCCTTCGATGACCCATGCATCCCAGACCTCGTTCATTTCTGCAAAATATTTCATCTCTTTGATGTAAATGGTGGCAGACAAAATATGTTTTCGGTCACTGCCTGCCTCTACCAGCAGGTTATCCACTTTTTCCAGCATCGTGCGGGTTTGTTCTGCAATGCCTGCGTCGGAGTCTTTTGCGACCTGGCCACACAGGTAAATCGTCTTATTGTGTATGACAATTTTACTCATGCGGCGGCGTTCTGTGCCTAAGCGGGTGATCATCATGTTTTCTCCTGAGGAAAATCGGCTGGAAAATGTAGAACAGGCCTGTTTGGAATCATTTTTAGCGAGACCAAGTGTCAGGCTGACAAGGCATGAAAGAGATTGTTTTTCTCGCCAAGACCGCAAAGGTTTTTCTTGGCGGACTTGGCCTACATGGATGTAGGTCAGGGGCGTAAGCAGGACGCGGAAGCTTTGCGTCTTTGCGAGAGCCATGATTGAAATTTGATGCAATTATAGAATATGCAGAAGAACGAAGCTTCCGTATTTTATGCGGATATTGCTGCGGCCTGCTGTTTCATCAGTTCAACAATGGCATAGATACCAAAGTGGCGGTTGGGAGAGAGGTGCTTGTCGAGTTTCAGCTGTTTGAAAAAGTCGTCGACATCCAGCTGCTGGATCTGCTGTGCCGTCCTGCCGTCTGTGAGCTGGATCAACAGCGCCAGCACGCCCTTGATGATGGTGGTGTCACAGTCGCCGTGGAAATGGAGCAGCTGCGGCTGTGACGCATCCCGATAGGCGCTGACCCACACCTGGCTCATGCACCCCTTGACCTTGTTCTCTTCGGTCTTGAGGGTTGCGGGCATCTCCGGCAGCTGTTCACCGAGTTCAACCAGGTAGTGATAGCGTTGGTCCCAATCATCAAACAGATCGAGGGTTTCGGCGATCTCATCAAGAGTGGTCATGGTGTATGCGACGGCTGCGTTAGATGCGTTAGACATGGAAGGACTCACCACAGCCGCACATCTCTTTGGCGTTCGGATTCATGATTTCAAATCCCTTGTTGAGGGCATTAGTCGTGACGTAATCGATTTCGCTGCCATCCAGCTGTTCCATGAGTTCCTTGCTGACCACGACCTTTACATCCTGGCTGTCGAACACCAGGTCGCCATCATCGATCTCGTCGGCATAGTCGAAATCATACATGAAGCCGGTGCAGCCTGCCTTGTGGGTGCCCAGGCGCAAACCAATTCCGTGGCCGCGCTTGCTTAACATACTCTTGACGTGCTCTGCAGCACGTGGTGTCAGTTGAATCATCTTCTTATCCTCAAAACAATCCCATGGCAAGTTTGCCTTCATCACTGATACGTTCCCTGCCCCAGGGTGGATCCCATACCAGTTCCACATGGGCATCGCTGACGCCTTCGACGCTTTTGATGGCGTCTTCCACCTGGCCAGGCAGGATGCCTGCCACCGGACATGCCGGCGCTGTCAGCGTCATATCGACGAAGACTTCATTCTGATCGTTGATATCAATGTTATAGATCAGACCCAGGTCATAGATATTCACCGATATTTCGGGATCATGAACGCTGCGCATGGCGGCAATGACATGTTCTTCGAGCGAGCTGCCTTCAGGGAGTTCTGGCGCCTTGACAGGCGCGGTCTCTTCGACGGTATGCGCAGCGTTCCTGATAGCGCCGAATAGCGTGGCGATTCCCATATTTACCTCCCGACCTCCGGTTGAACCCGATTAAGGTTATCGACGAGTATCTCTGTCGCATGCTCGCGCAGTGGCT
>JAUVEG010000306.1 GCA_030594925.1 Gammaproteobacteria bacterium | reverse complement strand
AGCAGGAACATCAACAGCAGGGCGATGAGCGAGGCAAGCAGGAAGGGTGACAAGGGCAGGGCGATACCCTGCTGCGCCATCCACAGCGGCGTCATGATCGTCAGCGAGATCAGCAGGGGCGACATGCCGTTGACCAGTGCGACGACAACAGGAACCAGACGGCTTGCGCGGCCTACATCAGAATTCTCAAGATCAGCAATCAGGGCCTGTTCCAGTTCATGCAGCTCCTTTTTTCTTTCAGCCGACTCGCTCAGATAGGCGCTGCTCAAGCCGCTCATGCACAATGCCACCGCTGCGCCAAGGCAGGCTTTGATCGCAACAGATACATCCACATCTTCGCTGAGGAAAAAACCTATCATCAATCCCAGCATGGTGAGGGCGCCATCGAAGCCGTTGGTGATAAAATAGCGCCTGGCGATGCCTCGTGCGCCCTGCACATGCAATAACAGGCGATGCAACTCCCCACTCTGCATCAGGATGCGTTGCCCGCGTCACTCTGATCACCAAGCACTTCTACCGCATCGATGCTGTGCAGCGTAGCGCCCATTTCGCTGATGCGTTGTGAGATCGCATCGAAGTCAATCTCTCCGCCCTCGATCACCAGCAGAATACTCTCGGTTTTTTCATCGACCGCTTCAACAATCACCTGAACGCGCATCTCCTGGCTCAGATCAGCGATCGCAGCAGCAAATTCCAGGGCGTTGGGGCGATGGGGTTTGAGGACATCCAGGGTAATTTTTTGAATAGTTGCCATGATCTCTCCGCTTGTTGTACGCATTTTCTATAGTAATCTCCCAATAACCCGTGCGTGATCGCGGTCAGACGACCGCTCCTACAATTCTATGTTGCCCGAGATGTAGGAGTGGTCTTCTGGCCACGATTGAAATGCGATAGCATTCAATTCACATGCAATGACTTGAGATGTTACGCGGGACGCTCATAAACGCTCGGGCAGGTGAGTGCGAATCTCACGGGTATCATACTGTCCCAGGTTCTTTACGATCTCGGTAACCGTCACATCCGTCAATGAGCCGAGCTGATCTTTCAACAGGCCGATAAAATGAGGGCCTGCAACCAGCAGCAGCCGGTTGCAGTGGCCGACTTTACAGGCTGTCCGCAGATGGTCGCCGACCTGCTTGGCGAAACGAATGGCCTCCTGCTCTTTTGGCTCCACCGATGTCCCCATAGCATGGCGTCCCTGTCCGCTGCTGTCAAAACTGCGCCCCGGACGGTCCGAACCCAGTGTTTGCGCCTGGTCGCGACCTACAGGATGTTCCAGTTGTTCCAGCTCCTGTAATTCACCGCGCGGATCGTCAACGGTAAAGATACGCGCCTTGCTTTGATCTGCTACTACTATCCAGTGTTTTGACATTTTGGTTCCCCGGTAAAAAAAATTGATCAGAGCTTCTCTAATCGATTATATGGTGTTTGCCAATCAGGTGCACCGTACTCGCCTGAGGCCCCTCATCACCTGCCTCTTCATCAAATCGCACTTCACTGCCGATCTCCAGGGAGTCGAAATCACCTCCGAGCACACTATTTCGGTGGAAATAGACATCTCTCCCCTCGGACGTCAGAATCCGGCCATAGTCCTGATGTTGCACCATCTCAGATATCTTCCCATGGTCCGGCGTGCTGTGTCTTTTCACATCGCCACGCTGCTTGCTTGCAAAATCCTGCAACTTTCTGCGCATCGCTTTGAAGGCGTCGCGGATGGCTACATAGGCATCCTCGTGCGCCTGATGCTCTCCGGGTGAACGGTTGACCACCAGCTCTCCGGTGGGCACGGTCATGTCAATTGTGACGTGAAACAATTTGCCCTGGTGGTGATGACCATGGGGCTGCTCAAGCACGACGTGGCAACCTATAATATGCTCATAAAACTCATCCAGTTTGGCCGCCTTCTCCCGAATATGGGCCTCAAGCGCATCTGAGTGGGGCATGTCGCGAAAGGTAATTTGCAGTGGTTGTTTCATAAATGAAATCCTTTTTTAATTTAACGTCTACACCAAAACTATAGTACTAAAGTGGAGACTTTTGGGCACCTCTATTTATTAACGGGAATCATATTGCTGACCTGCTTTAATGCATGTTTCCCCAGCGTTTGCCCCATCTGTTCCCTGTCCAATGTTTCGTGCTTTTCCAACGATGCAATCAGGGTTTCCAGTTGATCGCTGTGACTCTGCATAATACTTTCGGCACGTTTTTCCGCCTCATGCAGCAGCTCTTTAACTGCCTTGTCTACAGCCTGGGCAGTGGCTTCGCTGAAGCGGCGAGGCTGGGCGATTTCGCGGCCAAGGAAAGGGTGCTCTTCAGTTCCCCGTCCAATACCTGGCCGGTTTGATGCAACTTGCCGATATCACCCTCTTTTAACAGCTCTTTGAATTCGGTGTAGGGGATTTCCGGCAGTGGCGGAGTTTGTTGAATTCTTTGCAGGGTAAAATAAAGCAGGCCTATTGCCGCAATCACAACAACTGCCTGAATTAAGTTGAACTTACTCTTCACCGGTACTTCTTCAAGGTGATGTTCAGAGTCCTCCAGGAAATCATGTCATTCGCCTACATTATTCGTTGAGCCAGGCCAATGCATCATCCTCGCTCTCAAAGTATTTCACTTCACCGGAAATAAACCATGCCTTACAATGTTCATGATTTCGTACCCCTGATAAGATATTGCCGTCAGTTCTATAACGCCTATGCTAGCAGAGATAGGGTAATTCCGCTTATCTCTACCGT
>JAUVEG010000280.1 GCA_030594925.1 Gammaproteobacteria bacterium | reverse complement strand
GCCCTGCGCCGCGCCGCCCTCGGCGCGCTGCGCATCCTCAAGGAGCATCAGCTGTCGATTCCACTGCTGGCATTATTGCAGCAAAGTACCGAATTGCTTGAGGGATGCATTCAAAACAGCACTCTGGTTGCGGACGTTTACAACTTCATGCTGGAGCGCCTGCGCGGCATCTATGCCGACGAGGGGGTCTCCAGCGAGCTGTTTCATGCCGTCGCCGCAGTCAAGCCGCAAACCCTGCTCGATTTTGATCAGCGCATCCAGGCCGTCGATGCCTTTCGCAAGCTGCCCGAGGCCGAGAGCCTGGCGGCCGCCAACAAGCGCATTCGCAATTTGCTGAAAAAGAGCGAAGTGCAGATAGCTTCCAGCGTGGACGCCACACAGTTTACAGAGGATGCAGAGAGCAGTCTCTACGAGCAGCTGCAAACAACGCTGGCGACTGTCGACCCCCTGCTTCAGAAGCACGATTACGAGTCCGCACTCAAAGCAATGGCCAAACTGCGCGACAGCATCGACGACTATTTCGACAAGGTGATGGTAATGACGGAAGATGAAAACATACGCAACAACCGCCTCGCCTTCCTCGATCAACTCGGCAACCTGTTTCTGCAGGTTGCCGACATCTCCCTGCTGCATGCGTGAAAGAGCAATGAACAATCCTGACTCCTGGAACGAGATGATGGCTGCAGTACAGGCCTTTCATGACAAACATGACTTTAAGCAGAAGGGCGGCGAGGATCTCACCTACCGCGTCGCGCTGATGACGGAGGAGCTTGGCGAGATCGCGGCCTGTGTCACCAAAGGCAAGAGCGTCGAGTCGCTGGCGGAAGAGGTCGCCGACCTGCTGATCCTGCTCATGGGCACCGATATTGCAGCGGGCTTCGATCTCAAGGCAGCCTTCTGGAGTAAAATGGAAAGCTTGATGCAGCGCCAAAGCCGCATGGTGGATGGACGCATCCGCGTTTCGGAATTTCGGGATATGAAATGACAAGGATCCGTTCGCTGATCTATTTTGCTCTGTTTGTTATCAACACCCTTGTGTTTGGGCTGCTGCTCTCTATTCTCGGCTGGGTGATTCCAGGCAGTTGGAGCAACGCCGTTGCTAACTCCTGGGCGGCCCTCAACAGCTGGCTGCTGAAACTCATCTGTGGTCTCAACTATCGCATCAGAGGTGCTGAAAACCTGCCTGAATCGGCGGCCATCATCATGTCCAAACACCAGTCCACCTGGGAGACGATCGCCCTTCGGCATATCGTCGGCGGCAAACAGGCATGGATTTTGAAACGCGAGCTGCTGCGTATTCCTGTTTTCGGCTGGGCGCTTGCATCGATGTCATCGATTGCAATTGACCGCAAGGCGGGGCGCAAGGCGATCGTGCAGATCATCAAACAGGGAACATCGCTGCTGAACAACGGCTATCGCGTGATGATCTTCCCCGAAGGCACCCGCACGGCGCCGGGAAAGCGGGGGCGCTATGGCATGGGCGGAGCCATTCTTGCGGAAAAATCGGGATTCCCGGTCATCCCGATTGCACACAATGCCGGCTATTTCTGGCGCAGGCGCGATATCAACAAATACCCCGGCGTCATCGATGTGGTCATTGGCAAACCCATCCGTCCCAAAGAGCGCCATGCAAAAGAGATTATCAGGGAAGTTGAAAAGTGGATAGAAGAGCAGATGGATCAACTCCCAACCCCAACCCGGATCAACTCCTGAAGTGAGACTATGAGCAACAATACCATTCGCATCGCAACACGAAAATCACCACTGGCGCTGTGGCAGGCAGAACATGTACGTGCGGCCCTGATGGCAGCCCACCCCGGATTGCAAGTTGAAATTCATGGCATGACCACCAGGGGAGATAAAATCCTCGACACCCCTCTGGCAAAAATCGGCGGCAAGGGGCTGTTCGTCAAGGAGCTCGAGGTCGGTATGCTCGAAGGCGCCGCGGATATTGCCGTGCATAGCATGAAAGATGTGCCGGTTGATTTTCCCGCAGGGCTGCAACTGGCCGTCATTCTCGAAAGAGAAGACCCGCGCGACGCCTTTGTCTCCAACGACTACGACTCCATTGAAGATCTGCCGCAAGGTGCAAAGCTTGGAACCGCCAGCCTGCGCCGTCAGTGCCAGATCAGCGCCTACCGGCCTGATCTAGAGATCCTGCCGCTGCGAGGCAATGTCAATACGCGTCTCTCCAGGCTGGATAACGGCGAATACGACGCTATCATACTCGCCGCCGCCGGTCTCAAGCGCCTCGGTTTTGATGACCGCATTCGCTCCGCACTGTCACCGCAGCAGAGTCTGCCGGCGATCGGCCAAGGCGCCATCGGCATCGAATGCCGCAGTGACGATGCACGCGTACAGGCGCTTCTGCAGCCCCTCCACCATGAACAGACAGCCGTCTGTGTTGCTGCCGAGCGCGCCATGAACGAACGCCTCAACGGCGGCTGCCAGGTGCCAATTGCAGGTTATGCTACACTCGATGGCGAGCGACTCTCGATCTCCGGTCTGGTCGGAGAACCTGACGGCAGCCGCATTCTCCGCGAACAGATCAGCGGAAAAATCGAAGAAGCCGCTGCTCTCGGCGCAAGCATTGCCGAGAGCCTGCTCGAACAGGGGGCCGACGAGATTCTTCAACGGCTTTACCATGATTAACAAGAGCAGGTCTCAGACGACAAGGCATGAAAAAATCATTTTCTCTCGCTAAGAACGCCAAGACCGCAAAGGTTTTTCTTGGCGAGCTTGGCCTATATGGATGTAGGTCAGGGGCGTAAGCAGGACGCGGAAGCTTTGCGAGAGAGTCATTATTGAAATTTGACTTATGTGTTTTGGTGTTGCTCATTCAAGAGGTGAAAGCATCCAACAGTGCAACCTCCATGGCCTTGGCGTCCTGGTTACCCGCCCCCGGCATCAGGCACAACCACTGTTTGATGCAATCGTTCACAACGGCGGCAAACCGGTTTTGTTTCCAACCATTGAAATAACATCGCCCTCTCAACCAGACCTCTGTAAAACACAACTGCAAAAAGCAGCAG
>JAUVEG010000197.1 GCA_030594925.1 Gammaproteobacteria bacterium | reverse complement strand
ATGAAGAGCACGGCGTGGGACGCTTTATCGGCCTGCAGAGCATCGATGTCGGCGATGAAGTCCAGGAGTTTCTGGCGCTCGAATATGCCGGGCATGACAAGCTCTACGTGCCGGTCTCTTCGCTGCAGCTGATCAGCCGCTACTCGGGTGCTTCACCGGAGCATGCGCCGCTGCATAAGCTGGGAAGCGGGCAGTGGGAGAAAGCCAGGAGCAAGGCCGCAAAACGCGCCTTCGACGTTGCCGCCGAGCTGCTGGAGATCTACGCGCGGCGAGAGGCGGCGCAGGGTTTTGCCTTCCCGCCTGCCGGAGATGACTACAACACCTTCGCCGATGCCTTTGAGTTCGAGGAGACCGATGACCAGGCGAATGCCATCGATGCCGTTCTGGCGGATATGCAGTCGCCCCGCCCCATGGACCGCGTGGTGTGCGGTGATGTCGGCTTCGGCAAGACCGAGGTCGCCATGCGCGCCACTTTCCAGGCGGTCATCCAGGGAAAACAGGCTGCCATCCTGGTTCCCACGACGCTGCTGGCGCAGCAGCACTTCACCAATTTTGAAGACCGCTTTGCCGACTGGCCTGTGAAGGTCGCCACCCTCTCCCGCTTTCAAACCGCCAAAGAGCAGAGGGAGACTCTCAAGGGGATCGCGGATGGCAGCGTCGATCTCATCATCGGCACCCATGCACTGCTGAGAGCATCGATCAAATTCAAAAACCTGGGACTGGTGATCATCGATGAAGAGCATCGCTTCGGGGTGCGCCACAAAGAGCGCCTCAAATCCCTGCGCTCTGAAGTCGATATGCTGACACTGACTGCCACACCGATACCGCGCACCCTGAATATGGCGATGTCGGGCCTGCGCGACCTCTCCATCATCGCGACGCCCCCCTCTGCCCGCCACCCCATCAAAACCTTTATCAGCCAGTGGAGCGACTCGACCATCCAGGAGGCGATCACGCGTGAAACCAGCCGCGGCGGACAGATCTATCTGCTGCACAACGAAGTCAGCACCATCGACAACATGGCGGAGCGCATCCATAAGCTGCTGCCGGATCATCGCATCGAGATTGCCCACGGGCAGATGCGCGAACGCGACCTGGAACGCGTCATGCGCGATTTCTACCACCAGCGCTTCCAGGTTCTGGTATGCACTACCATCATCGAATCCGGCATCGACGTTCCCACAGCCAACACCATTATCATCAACCGCGCCGATAAACTGGGGCTGGCGCAGCTGCATCAGCTGCGCGGTCGCGTCGGACGCTCCCATCACCGCGCCTACGCCTACCTGATCACGCCACCGCCAAAAGCGATGACGGCGGATGCGCGCAAGCGCCTCGAGGCGATCGAGGGACTCGAGGATCTTGGCGCCGGTTTCACCCTCGCCACCCATGATCTTGAGATTCGCGGCGCAGGGGAGCTGCTTGGTGATGAACAGAGCGGGCAGATCAACGAGGTGGGTTATGCGCTCTATAGTGATTTACTGGAACGCGCCGTCAGTGCGATCAGGAGCGGGGAGCAGCCGCGGCTCGACCGCCCGCTGGCGCATGGCGCCGAAGTCGATCTCGGCATTCCCGCACTGATTCCGTCCGACTATCTGCCCGATGTGCATACCAGGCTGGTGCTCTACAAGCGCATAGCAGGCGCTGAAGATGCCGGGGAGCTGCGGGAGCTGCAGGTCGAGATGATCGACCGCTTTGGCCTGCTTCCCGACGCGCTGAAAAACCTGTTTGCCACCACCCGCATCAAGCTGCGCATTCAACAGATGGGCATCATGAAACTGGATGTCGGCCATGCCAGCGGTTTTCTGCAATTCAGTGACAAGCCGGAAATTGACTTCGCAACCATCATCAAGCTGATCCAGACCCGCCCCGATAAATACCGCCTCGATGGCCAGGAGAAGCTGCGTTTCTACGGTGATTTCGAAGAACCTGGAACACGCATCGACAAGGTAGAGAGCGTGCTGGCAAAGATCGCAGGGAAATAAGGGGGCTTTTTAACCACAGATAAACACAGATGCACACAGATAGTTTTACATCTTTGTAACTATTCAGCACATGAGGGGCGTCACTGTTATCAGGTATATCTACCGGAAAACGCCGTAAATACGTCCCTGGTCGCTTTCGGCGTCCTGCCTTACGCAACACTAATACATCCATGTATGGCGTAGGCGGAAACAGGGCATCTGCCGCACATGGATGTGCAAATGCCGTGATTGCATGGATGCAAAGGAACGGCCATGCCTCCAACGTTTCCTTTAGATATACCCGATAGCAGCGACTTATTAGCTCATTTAGCACGATGCTGAAAGTTACACATCTTTTTGATCTGTGTTTATCTGTGTTCATCTGTGGTTAACTCTTCAGAGCCGTAGGGCGTCAATAAGCTTGCGCATTGCGCCGCATGTAAGCCCCTATTCTGTCACTCCGAAAATGGTCGTAAAAAAGCGGAAGGTAAAAGTCCGCTCCAGTTCAGGCAGATACATCTCCGAGATGCTGCCATCCAGATAGAGCGCATTGTCGCAATCGAGCTTGTCGCGAAACAGTGCAGCAAAGGTATAGAAGTTGACCGGCGTATTGGAGATGGCGAACACCACGCCCCCTTTTGAGTCGATGCCAACACCATTTCTGATGTTGTAGCTGTCGGACTCCTTGAAAAAGCGCGGATGCATCTTGCCATCCAGCAACAGCGCCGGACCTGACTGCACAGCGTCGTGCATTTTTTCAACACTTACAGAGAGCTTGCCGGCATCCTCGATATGGGCGCCATTGCTGTCCACATAGAAAACCGCATTGGGCTTCATCGAGAAGTTGCCTCTGCCCTGCCCCATATTCAGAGATCCCAGCTTCTCTCCCTGTTCGACATAAAGCCCCAACGGTGTATATTTTTTGGAGTAGATGCCGCCGTTGGTGGCGAACAGCAGCTTTTTACCCTGCTCCTCCAATGTCAACCTGAGCCGTCCGATCGTCTTGTATGGCTTGCCATCCGCATCCTTCCAGTAGAGGCGCAGTTTCGACACCTCATCGGCATCCAGCCTATAAACGTCGAAAGTGCTGCCCTCGAAGCTGATTTGCTGCGCATCGGAAGCATACACAGAGAGAGACATCACTGCATACAATAGAAAAGAGAGGAGTGAGAACAGCTTCACGTTATTACGATTGGCAACAGACACAGGCAGGATCCTGGCGAAGTTTCATACGATTAAAGACCCCGTTGAGACCATCAAACAGCAGCAGCTGACCGGTCAGCGGAACGCCGGCGCCGCTGATCAGCTTCACCGCCTCCAGCGCCTGCAACGCGCCGATCACCCCGACAACCGGGGAGAGCACGCCCTCTACGGAGCAGGTTTCGGAAAAACCCTCGTCAGGGAAGAGGCAGCGATAGCAGGGAGAGTCGGACTTACCAGGCTCGATCGTCAGCAACTGCCCCTCGAAGCGAATGGCCGCACCGGAGACCAGCGGGGTTTTGACTGCAATACAGGCATCATTCACCGCAAAGCGGGTTTCAAAATTATCACTGCAGTCGAGCACCACATCGGCAAGTTCGATCTGCTGCGTCAACTCATCATCGGTCAACTGCCAGTCGATCGCCGTGACCCGAACGGAAGAGTTGATCTCATTCAGAGTCTGTCGTGCGGAATCCGCCTTGGGCTCGCCAATGGTTGCCTCGCGATGGATGATCTGACGCTGCAAATTAGAGAGTTCGACCCGGTCGAAGTCACTGATCACCAGGTGGCCGACACCAGCCGAGGCGAGATAGAGCGCCGCCGGCGATCCCAGCCCGCCCATGCCGATGATTAGCACCCGCGCATCACGCAGACGTTGCTGCCCCTCGAGGCCGATCTGCGGAAGTTTGATCTGACGGCTATAGCGCTCGTTGAAA
>JAUVEG010000134.1 GCA_030594925.1 Gammaproteobacteria bacterium | reverse complement strand
TTACGGGCGCATCAAAAGCGCGAAAATTGGCGGCCCACTGATCCATCTGGCGCTGCTTGTCGCCACGCTCTATCTTTAATGTGGAATACATTTGCACACCGCAGGCAATGCGGCGGGATTTGTAGGGTTCTATCCATTGTTCAGGATAATAGGGATAGTCTGCTTTGCCTTTCACGCCGTCACGAAAAGCCGTTTCCAGCTGTTGTTGCAGCTGCTTTTTTTCCTCACCGGAGACCACGGCAACTTGCCAGGGCTGCGTGTTGACACCGGAAGGCGCATGGCTGGCGGCAGCAAGGATGTTGTTGATTTTCTCTACTTCAACATCCCTCTCCAAAAAAGCGCGTACAGATTTTCGTTGTTGAAGGGCTTCCACTACATTCATGGCTTCTCCTGGATTTTTGACATATCAATAACTCCATGCGAAATGACAACATAGCGAATGAAGACCCGGTACGGGCTTATTGAGAAGCTACAGGATTTCTCCCTTTTGTCGAAATGACATTTGTTTTTTTCACCCTCTCCAGGACGACAGCAATCTGCCGAACAGGCTCTTCTTATAGACTTCCACATCAAACTCTATAATCAAATCACCCTGCTCCACCATCTCGCCTTCATCCAGGCAGACTCGTTTCACCTTGCCGTCAAAAGGGGCCGTGATGGTCGACTCCATCTTCATCGCCTCGATGACAAAAAGGGCATCATTCTGCTTGGCCTCCTGCCCCGCCTCCACCAGTACAGCAGAGAGTTTTCCCAGCAGAGGAGCTCCGATTTCATTCTCTTCAACGGCCTTGGGATTGACCTTTGCTGTGCTTACAGATGCTTCGTCACGCACCTGTATGCTGCGCAACTGGCCGTTGAGATCGAATGTCACATTGCAGAATCCGTTTTCATCGGTCTCTGAACGATAGATCAGGCGGATGATAATGATCTTGCCCTGCCCCAGCTCGACCAGCACCTCTTCATTCTGCTGTAGACCGTAGAAAAAGGCTGGCGTCGGCAGTTTTTTGACATCTCCATAAGCTTTCCTGTGCTCATGATAATTCTGGAAAACATCGGGGTACATTTTGTACGATAGAAAATCCAGGAACGATTTCTCTTCTCCAAACTCCTCCTGGAATGCTGCAAATTCAGTGTCAAAATCGACAGGCTCCAGATAGTCATTCGGCCGCTTGGTAAATGGCTCTTCACCTTTCAATACCAACTTGCTGAGTTCTTCGGGAAAGCCGCCATCAACCTGGCCAAGGCTCCCCTTGAAGAGGTCAATCACCGAGTCGGGAAATGCCAGCGACTCACCCTGCTGCATGACATCCTCTTCGCTAAGTCCGTTGGAGGTCATGAACAACGCCATGTCACCTACCACTTTCGAAGAGGGAGTCACCTTGACGATATCGCCAAACATTTTGTTGACGATGGCGTAGTTTTTCTTGATCTCTTCAAACTTGTGTTCCAGCCCCAGGGCAATTGCCTGGGGACGCAGGTTGGAATACTGGCCGCCGGGTATTTCATGATCATAGACTTGAGCCGTGCCTGCTTTGAGATCCGTCTCAAAAGGGTAGTACATCCCCCTGACATCTTCCCAGTAGTTGGAATACTGGTTTAATGAATGCAGATTATGCTCCTCCCCACGTTCGTGATCCTGCATGATGGCAATCATCGAATTCAGATTAACCTGTGATGTTATCCCCGACATCGAGCTTAAACAGGCATCCACGATATCCACATCGGCCTCTATCGCCTTCAACAGGGTGGTTGCCTGAATGGACGAGGTATCGTGGCAATGCAAATGGATGGGCAGATCCACGGCATCTTTCAGCGCCGGAATCAGCACTTCAGCGGCGTAAGGCTTCAACACACCGGCCATATCCTTCACTGCCAGGGTGTGTGCGCCGGCATCTTCCAGCTGTTTGGCCAGATCGGTATAGTATTGAAGATTATATTTGTAACCGGGCTCCGTATTGAGCACATCTCCGGTATAGCAAATTGCTCCCTCGGCAATGCCACCTGTCTGTTCCCGTACAAAGCGAATCGATTGGCGCATGCCTTCAATCCAGTTCAACGAGTCGAATATGCGGAACACATCGATGCCGTTCTCCCAGGATTTCTCGATGAATTTTTCCACCAGGTTATCCGGGTAGGCTTTGTAACCGACGGCGTTTGAACCACGGAATAACATCTGCAAGAGAATGTTCGGGATCGCTTTTCGCAGCTCCTGCAGGCGCTCCCAGGGAGACTCATGTAAAAAGCGCATGGAGACATCAAAGGTGGCGCCGCCCCACATCTCCAGTGAGAAGAGCTGCGGATGATTCTTCGCCAGCCCTTCAGCCACTTCCAGCATGTCGATGCTTCTGACCCGCGTTGCCAGCAGGGATTGATGCGCGTCACGCAAGGTCGTGTCGGTATAGAGAACCTGCTTCTGCTCCTTGATCCACTGCACGAACCTGTCGGCCCCCATCTCGTCCAGCAGGTTTTTGGTCCCCTTTGGATACTCTCCAGCCTTGTCATATTCAGGCAGATGCGGTGTGCGGAACAGAGAGTCCGAACACGGCTTTTTGACATCAGGATTGCCGTTGACGATGACATTGGCAAGATAGTTCAATGTTTTGGTGCTGCTGTCAAAACTGCGGGTGATCTTGAACAGTTCAGGATGCGTTTCGAGAAAGGTAACCGTCGCTTCACCAGATGCAAATGTCGGGTGTACCAGTACATTTTCCAGGAAGGCGATATTTGTTTTAACGCCGCGAATACGAAATTCCCGTAAAGCGCGATGAACTCGCTGCACGGCTCCCTCCAGGGTTCGCCCTCTGGCGGTGACCTTGACCAGCATGGAATCAAAAAATGGCGAGATTTTTGCGCCGGAATAAGCACCCCCGACATCCAGACGAATGCCGAACCCCCCCGCACTGCGATAGGCGATAATGGTGCCGTAATCCGGCATAAAATCATGCTTGGGATCTTCAGTGGTAATACGGCACTGCACTGCGTAGCCATTACACTTGATGACATCCTGTGAAGGCAGATTGATTTGTGGATCAGATAATTTCAGGCCGGCGGCAATATGAATCTGACCGCGGACAATATCAATTCCAGTCACCTCCTCGGTGATGGTATGTTCGACCTGAACTCTTGGATTGACTTCGATAAAATAGATCTCTTCCTGCTTATCGACGAGAAACTCGACAGTTCCGGCATTGTAATAGCCGACCCGCTTGCAGATCTTCAGGGCGTAGTCATAGAGCTTGTTGCGCGTCTCCTGGCTCAGGGTCACGCTGGGAGCAACTTCGATCACCTTTTGAAAGCGGCGCTGTACGGAACAGTCGCGTTCGAAAAGGTGCACCATGTTTCCGGATTGATCACCCAGTATCTGCACCTCGATGTGCTTGGGTGAATCGATGTATTTCTCCAGAAACATCGTGTCGTCGCCAAATGCCTTGGCGGCTTCACTGCGCGCATCATTAAACGACCTCTCCAGCTCTTCCGCCTTACGAATGACGCGCATCCCCCGGCCGCCGCCGCCTGACGCGGCTTTCAGCATCAGCGGATAGCCGATACGCTCCGCCTCCTCCCTGGCAATATCAAAACTGACCAGCTCCTGGTTGCTGTCCTGAATAACCGGCAGACCGGCTGCAATGGCATTCTCCTTCGCCATCACCTTGTCGCCAAGCTGCTCCATGCTCTCGGGAGAGGGGCCGATAAAGATAATGGACTCTTCGCGACAGCGTTTTGCGAACTGCACGTTTTCCGAAAGAAATCCATAACCGGGATGGATCGCATCGACGCCATGCAGCTTTGCCACTTCGATAATCGCTTCGATATCCAGATAGGGCTTTAACGGCTCGTCATCGGCACCAATCTGGTAGGCTTCATCGGCCTTGTAGCGATGGGGAGAAAATCGATCCTCGTGGGTAAAAACCGAAACAGTCTCTATTTTCAGTTCGGAGGCAGCGCGTAAAATACGTATCGCGATCTCACCGCGATTGGCGACGAGTAGCTTTTGAATCTCTTTAGACATCATATATTCTCAAATATGCGTTAATCAGGCAGCGCGTTTCAAGTGGCCATTGCAAGCTATAATGCAGTATGCCGATTTTCCGATGCACCGAACATGATCATGGAGCGGATAATGACGTTAATATTAACATTAACGCCCCCCCCACTATGAAGCAATATCCACATTCCGAAGATTTTGCTTGGCAGTTTCAGACAGAAAAAAGTCATAAATAAATATGGAATCCCCCGGTTCGTCATCAATCAGCGCTGCAGGGGTTGCGTCGTGGAAAAATCTCTGTATAATTTTGCGCTCGCTGCGATGTCATCTCATCCCGGCAGCAATTTCGGGCCGTTAGCTCAGTTGGTAGAGCAGTTGACTTTTAATCAATTGGTCGAGCGTTCGAATCGCTCACGGCCCACCATATACAAGAGACTGATTTCATGGAAGAAATCGGAAGGTAGGTTCTTCTGCCTAAAAAGAAATTGAAGAAATCTATAAAAAAATAGAGCGTCACATTGATTTCTTTCAGTGTCGCCTCTATCCTGTGTTTAGCGAGACGCAGTAACCGTGAAGTTACTGTTTCAAGAGCCGCGTTGTGAGACCAACGCGGCTTTTTATTGTTTCGCCACTTTTAACCCTATCTATTTCACGGGGTTTTGTAAAGAAAAAGAGTGTCTTTTTCCGTCTTTTTTATTGCCAGTTAAATTATCTCTGGCAGACTGGTTGCCAGCGTTCGCATATCGCCGACATCAACATGCACATAACGCTGTGTCGTCATGATGCTCTTATGCCCGAGCATCTTCTGTAGCACACACACATTCCCTGTGGTTCCCAGTTTTGTCGCCATCGTATGACGCAGACGATGCGCCCCAATGCGGATACCAATCTTTTTGTAAAGACGCTGATAAAAGCCAGAA
>JAUVEG010000234.1 GCA_030594925.1 Gammaproteobacteria bacterium | reverse complement strand
CTGCTTACGCCCCTGACCTACATCCGTGTAGGCCAAGCTCGCCAAGAAAAACCTTTGCGGTCTTGGCGTCTTGGCGAGAGAAAATGTTTTTTTATGCCTCGTCAGTCTGAGACTTGGTCTCGCTAGGATTGCGTGCTTATGGTAACCAATTTATTTTATTAGATTCAACTGGAACAGAGACAGTGACTAAAAGTTATAAAGAGACCCTCAATCTTCCTAAAACCGGTTTTCCGATGAAGGCGAATTTGGCTCAGCGCGAGCCGAATATGCTGCATCAGTGGGAGCATAACGATCTCTACGGGAAGATTCGTGAAATCTGTGCAGGCAGGCCAAAATTTATTCTGCATGACGGCCCCCCCTATGCCAATGGTCAGATTCATATCGGCCATGCGGTCAACAAGGTATTGAAAGATATCATTATCAAAAGCCGCACCCTGGATGGCTTCGACGCACCCTATGTGCCGGGCTGGGATTGCCATGGGCTGCCGATCGAACTGCAGGTGGAGAAAAAGGTCGGCAAACCCGGGCGTAAAGTGACAGCCGCCGAGTTCCGCAAGGCGTGCCGCACTTATGCGGGCAAACAGGTCGACGGGCAGCGTGAAGATTTCAAGCGTCTTGGTGTACTCGGGGAGTGGCAGAATCCCTACCTCACCATGAATTATTCGTATGAAGCCAATATCATTCGCTCACTGGGAAAAATCGTTGCCAATGGCCACCTGGAAAAGGGCTACAAGCCGGTACACTGGTGCACCGACTGCGGATCAGCACTGGCCGAAGCAGAAGTGGAGCATCGGGACAAAGAGTCCTACGCCATCGACGTGCGCTTTGGCTGCATTGATGAAGAGGCGCTGTTTGCAGCCTGCCACTCGGTGCCGGATCATCATGGCGAGGGTCCATTATCTGTTGTGATCTGGACAACCACTCCGTGGACACTTCCCGCCAACCAAGCGGTAGCGCTGAATCCGGGGATCGAGTATGTCGTGGTGCAGTGTCAGAGTGATCATGGCAACGAGCGTCTGCTGGTTGCAGAGGGACTGCTCAAGGAGACCATGGACCGCTGGAATATCGAAAAGTGTCATGTGCTCGCCTATGCGAACGGTGCGGCTTTCGAGGGGCTGCAACTGCAGCATCCTTTCTATGATAGAGAGGTCCCCGTCATTCTTGGCGAGCATGTCACCCTGGATGCAGGCACAGGCGCGGTGCATACCGCCCCCGGACATGGCGTCGAGGACTTTGTCGTTGGTCAGAAATATGATCTCGCTGTCGATAACCCGGTAGGCGGCAACGGCGTCTTCGAAGAGGGCACCGAACTGTTTGCCGGTGAGCACGTATTCAAGGCGAACGAACATGTCATCGAGGTGCTGCAGCAGCAAAATGCACTGCTGCACATGGAGCGTGTCACCCACAGCTACCCGCACTGCTGGCGTCACAAGACCCCGATTATCTTCCGTGCAACGCCGCAGTGGTTTATCAGCATGGAGAAGAACGGACTACGCAAAGCGGCCCTGGCAGAGATTGGCAAGGTCGATTGGCTGCCGGAGTGGGGTGGGGCGCGTATCGAGGGCATGGTCGAGGGCCGCCCGGACTGGTGTATCTCAAGGCAGCGCACCTGGGGTGTGCCGATTGCACTGTTTGTTCACAAACAGACAGGTGATCTGCATCCCGACTCGGCCGATCTCATCGAGAGAGTGGCTCGCGCTGTAGAGCAGCAGGGTGTCGAGGCCTGGTTCTCGCTGCAGGCAGAGGAGTTGCTGGGTGACGATGCCGAACACTATGAGAAGGTGTCAGATACCCTGGATGTGTGGTTTGACTCCGGTGTCTCACATGCCTGTGTGCTTGAGCAGCGTGAGCAGCTGCACTCTCCTGCGGATCTCTACCTGGAGGGTTCTGACCAGCATCGCGGCTGGTTCCAGTCTTCATTGATGACATCCACGGCGATGTATGGCCGGGCGCCCTACAAACAGGTGCTGACGCATGGCTTTACAGTCGATGCCCAGGGGCACAAGATGTCCAAATCCGTGGGGAATGTGCTGCAGCCGCAGAAGGTGATGAAAAACCTCGGCGCCGATATCATTCGCCTGTGGGTGGCTGGAACAGATTATCGCGGCGAGATGAATGTCTCTGAAGAGATTCTCAAGCGCACTGCGGACGCCTATCGCCGTATTCGCAACACCACGCGCTACCTGCTCTCCAACCTGCACGGGTTTGATCCTGCGCAGCATCTGCTTGCTGCTGACGAGATGCTGCCGCTGGACCGCTGGGCCGTGGATTGCGCTGCTAAATTGCAGCGGGAGATCGTCTCTGCCTACAATGAGTACCAGTTTCACCTGATCTATCAGAAGATCCAGAACTTCTGCATCAATGAGATGGGCGGTTTCTACCTGGATGTCACCAAGGATCGCCAGTACACCTGCCAGGCGGAGAGTGTGGCGCGCCGTTCCAGCCAGACAGCGATGTATCATATTGCAGAAGCGCTGCTGCGCTGGCTGTCGCCGATTCTCAGCTTTACCGCAGACGAGGCGTGGGGGCATCTTCCCGGAGAGCGTGGTGAATCCGTGTTTCTCGAGACCTGGTATGAGGGTTTATTCGAGCTGACAGAGGGTGACGTGATCAGCGCTGAGCAGTGGCGGCTGATCATGGCCGCCCGCTCTGCGGTGGGCAAGGAGCTGGAGCTGCTGCGCAAGGAGGGCGGCATTGGCTCCTCCCTGGACGCAGAGGTGACGCTCTACTGCGATGCAGAACTGCATGCCGCGCTGGAGCAATTACACGACGAACTGCGTTTTGTGTTGATTACTTCACAGGCGCATCTGCTGCGCGAGGCGCCGGATGATGCACGCGACACCGAGCTGGAAGGTTTGAAAGTGATGGTGAGCGCCTCGCAGCAACCGAAGTGTGAACGCTGCTGGCACCACGCTGAAGATGTGGGAAGTGATGAGGCGCACCCTGACCTCTGCGGCCGCTGTATCACCAATGTTGATGGCGAAGGCGAACAGCGGAAGTATGCGTGATGCTCAAATGGCTGTGGCTTTCAGTTGCCGTGATTGTTGCCGATCAGATCACCAAACTGTGGATTGACAGCAATCTGCTGCTGCACGCACGCTTGCCAATCATTGATGGCTTTTTTGATCTGACGCTGGCCTACAATCCTGGCGCTGCATTCAGCTTTCTGGCGGATGCCGGTGGTTGGCAGCGCTGGTTTTTTACCATTCTCTCAACTGTCGTCACGATTATCCTGATCGTCTGGCTGAAGCGCCTGCCAACGCACGAAAAGCTCAATGCAGTGGCGCTGGCTCTAATCATCGGCGGCGCAGTAGGCAACCTGATCGACCGCATCGCCTACGGACATGTGATCGATTTTCTGCTGGTCTACTATCAGC
>JAUVEG010000271.1 GCA_030594925.1 Gammaproteobacteria bacterium | reverse complement strand
AAACCTAAAACTTTACTCCGGATTTATCGATGATAAATGCCGGTTGACAGCGAGCCAGGCGCCGGCCAGGCCGAAGCTGATACCGATCGGGATCAGCAGCAGCAGTGCATGCAAGCTGAATGCGGAGAGTGATATTGCGGTGTCGTAGAGCTCGGCGAGTCGTCCCAGCGGGCCACTGACGAGCATCAGCAGGATGGAGACCAGCAGCCATGCAATCAGGGCGCCAAAAAGTCCATAGATGAGACCGATATAGAGGAATGGGCGTCGAATGAAATCGTCAGAGCCACCAACGAGACGCGTCACCTCGATCTCCTCCCTGCGATTCATGATCTCAAGGCGAATGGTATTACCGATGATCAGCATTACGGCCAGTCCAAGACCAAAGCCGAGCGCCTGTACCGCTCTTCTGATGGCCTGGGTAATCGCCTGCATACGTTCTATCCAGCCCTGATCGTATTCGATTGAATCGGTGACGGACTCCTCTTTGAGCTCGGCCGCCAGTTTCCTGATATCAATACTGCTGTTATCCGGGGTCAGATGGATCAGCAGCACATTGGGCAGTGGATTATCATCCAGTGCATCCAGGGCATCGCCAAAGCCGCTGTGGCTGCGAAACTCCTCCATGGCATCGGCACTGGTGAGCAATTCGACATGATCTATTTGTGGTTGTTGTTCGAGGTCTGCCGCAACCCGGAGCGCTTTTTGATCCACGATTCCGTTTTTCAGAAACAGGGAGATAGAGGCGTTCTGCTGATGGTCTCCAGTCAAGGTTTGGCTGATCTTCAGGAGTGAAAGCAGGCTGGCGGGCAGGGCCAGGGTGATGCCGATCACCAGCAGTGTCATCATGGCCGCCAATGGACGGCGGCGCATCTCCATGTAGCTGCTGTAGGCGGATCGCTGGTGCTGATCAATCCAGGCTGAGATGCGGGCGGAGAGCGTCACTCTCATGTCAGCTCTCCCTGCTGCAGATTGATGACGGGGCGACCGAGCTTTTTGATCAGGTCAAGATCATGGGAGGCAATCAGGGTGGTGATGCCGAGCTGGTTGAAGGCAAGAAAAAGTTCCATGATTTCGCGTGAGAGTTCAGGGTCGAGGTTGCCGGTTGGCTCATCTGCCAGCAGTATTGGCGGTCTCGATACAATGGCGCGCGCAATGCCGACACGCTGTTGTTCACCGCCGGAGAGAGTGATTGGCAGAACCTTCTCTTTTTTCAGCAAACCCACCTTGTCAAGTGAAGCGCGCACCCGCTTGCCGACTTCACGCGCAGGAAAGCCTCTCACATGCAGGGGCAGGGCGACATTGTCGAATATGCTGCGGTCATTCAGTAAACGGTGATCCTGGAAGATCAGTCCGACCTTGCGGCGGTGCGCAGGAATCTCTTTTTCCGGTAGGCGGCCGATGTTGCGTCCATCGATGAGCAGCTGTCCGCGCGTCGGGCGTTCCAGCAGGGCTATCAGTCGCAGCAGGGTGCTTTTTCCTGCGCCGGAGTGACCGGTAATAAAAGCGAGAGCGCCACTCTCGATGTTGAGGCTGATGTTGCTGACCCCGTAGTGGCCGCCGGGAAAGCGCTTGCTGACGTTTTCAAAGTGGATCATGTTTCAAACAGCGCATCGACAAACTGCGCTGCATCAAATGTGCGCAAATCATCAATTCCTTCGCCAACCCCGATATAACGTATCGGAATCTGCAATTTGTCTGCAATGGCGAACACTATTCCTCCTTTGGCTGTACCATCGAGTTTGGTAATGGTTATGCCGCTCAGGCTTACTGCCCGGTTAAAGTGGATCGCCTGCTGGAGTGCATTCTGGCCGGTTCCGCCATCAACGACCAGCATCACTTCATGCGGCGCCTGAGGATCGATTTTTTTCATGACGCGGACGATCTTTGTCAACTCCTCCATGAGGTTGGTTTTTGTATGCAACCGGCCTGCAGTATCCGCTATCAGTATATCGACTCCTCTTGCTGTGGCAGCTTCAAGGGCATCAAAAATGACCGAAGCGCTGTCGGCGCCGGTGTGTTGTGCAATCACGGCAACATCATTGCGCTCTCCCCAGCTTTGCAGCTGTTCGACGGCAGCTGCGCGAAAGGTGTCGCCGGCAGCCAGCATGACGCGTTGGCCGCTATTTTGAAAACGCCGGGTGAGCTTGCCGATGGTGGTGGTTTTGCCGGCGCCATTGATCCCCACCATGAGGATGACGCGGGGTTTTCCTGAGGCGGGCAGGCTCTCCTTCGCATCGGCTTTTTGCAGTATCTGCAGTAGTTTGGTTTTCAATACACCCTGCAGCGCTTCGGGATCAGAGAGAGTTTTGCGTTTGACCTGCTTGCTGATGTCATCGATGATGCGCATGCTGGCGTCGATGCCGACATCGGCGCTGATCAGCAGAGTTTCCAGCTCCTCCAGCAGCTCATCATCAATCTTTCCGCGCCCGCTGAGGAGGGCGGCAAGACCGCCTGCGATGGAGCTGCGCGTACGTCCCAGTCTGTCCCTGAGGCTGGATAGAACCCCCTGTTTAGGTTGCTCCCGGGCATCTTGTTTTGATGCCTGTTCAGCATCTGTGTGCTGTTTTTTGTTGCCAAATCCAAATACCATGCGTGTTATCCAGTTTGCGTTGCCGGCAAGATTGCGTAGTATCCCTGTTCACACCGGCAAAATAAAGAGGTAGTTGTAAAACTCCAAGAGTTGTCATTTCGACTGAAAGGAGAAATCTTAACTTTTTGACAAATAAGATCTTTCACATTCGTTCGAGATGACAAAACTCCGTCATTCCGGCATGTTTTTAGCCGGACTAAAGCGCTTGCGCTTTGAACGCCTAAAGGGCGGCCCGAAGGGTGAGCGAAGCGAATAATCCATTTTCTCGATCTGTAAGTGGTTGATTCTATAGATTCCGGCCTTCGCCGGAATGACGAATACTGGAGTTTTGCAAGAGGCTCTAAAATTCAATAATAAATTTAGTAGTTAATTTTATGATGGATATTGTATTCCTGAGAGACCTGCGAATCGATACGATTATCGGCATCTACGAGTGGGAACGCCAGATTCGCCAGATTGTGGTGCTCGATATCGAGATG
>JAUVEG010000140.1 GCA_030594925.1 Gammaproteobacteria bacterium | reverse complement strand
CCTTGCCATAACCGGCTTCTGCCGAAGGCTCCATTGTCGCCTTGAAGACAGTGATGCCATAGGTGGTCTGCAGATACTGCAGACGCTCCATCAACTGCACAAAGCTCACCTCGTCAAAAACCAGGTTGAGGCGCTTCTCACCCTCCGGGCGGCTCTTTACTGCAGTGATCTGTTTTTTTCTCAACTCTGTAGTGACGCGGGCGATCAGCGAGCGCTTGTCATTCGCATGGCCGGATTTTCCTGCTGCGAACAGTGACTGCGCTTCGGATGCCGCAGTTTTCATCCAACCGAGACTTCTCTGTTGGGTTTCAAGCTGATCAAGCAGTTGTGTTTTGGAGTGGAGCAGCGGCGCAATCACCAGCAGATATAACAACAGGGCGATCAACAGGCCGGCTCCAGCGGCCACAATCCAGCGCTCTCGTTGTGAGAGTTGCATAAACCAGGCTTTCATCAGCGTTTTACTCCGGCAAGCACCAGGCGCCCATTGATTTTACCCTGGTTATTCGTCACCGCTTTCAGGTCGACTGTAATGGCATCAGATGCGATCTTTCGCTGCAGTGCTTCGAGCTTGTCAAATGCCGTTGTTTCAATATCAACCTGCAGATGCTTATTGCTATAACTCATCCTGACCACACTGCTGTGCTCGTCTTTGAGGAGTTCCCCTGCACTCGCAGCAACAAACTGCAGAAAAGGCGTGACCGGACCGCCTCTACTCTCCCGCATCGCTATGAGTCTCTTACGCATCGCCGTGGCCGGTTCAGTGGCTGGTTCATCATGAAAAACTTGCTTATAGGTGATACGCATTGCCTGCTCAAGCTGCTGTGTGTGCGCGGATAACCGCTGGTTGGTAATCATTGTATTGGCAATAAACAGCAGCAATGAAATTCCCATCAGCGATGCAGCTATCAACCACTGCTTCAGTGTGCCGGGCATTTCAGCTTTCATCTGGTAGTTGCCCTGCAGGAGATTCAACATGCCCTGATGATCGAGCCAGTAGCGGCCGGTCAGGGCCAGGGCTTCACGATCACCGCCGGCTACATCGAACTCTCCCGCGGGAAGATCATTGGACAGATCATCCTGTTTTGAATCTGCGCGAAAATCATACTCAACGATATTCACATCCTGCTCGTGCTGCTGTCGAAATGCCTCCCTCTCAACAGAGAGAATCTCCTGCAGATTGATGACATCAATCCCATAGCCGTCATACTCTCCGGTTCGCAGTGACGCCGCATCACCCTGGATGAAGAGTGACCATGTCTCACTGGCATGGGGAATCGAGAGTATTTGAGGAACGACGGCAACAGAGAGATAGTCATGTGTGCTGATTGCAGAGTAGAGTTTTGCGATCAGTTCGTCTGAGATGACGCCGACAAGCTGTCTGCCCGCTTTTTTATCGATCGTAGCCAGTGCAAAATGGAGCTTCTCGACATCCTCCGACAACTCCTCCTCCAGCATGTAGGGAACAGCCGCCACCATCTGCTTGTGACTTTTCGCTTTAAGATCGATGCTTGCCAGGTTCACTTCTGTCGATGGCACAAACACAACCAGGTGCTGGCCTTCAGCTGCCGCCAGAGCATCTTCAAAGGCGCCATAAGAGAGCGAACCCGCTGGCGTGCGTTCATGAAAACGCAGCCAGCGGCACTGGTCCGGATCTGCGCCTGAGAACTGTACGAAATTATAGATATTCATCGATCAATCGACTCCTTAAGAGAAAGTTGGCAGTTTGCAGTAACGACTCTCTTTTCCGGTTTTGCTGACGACCGCAAACTCTCTTTTGAGTTGTCACCATTCGTCACCAAAACTCCGCATGACAACCTTCACGCCCCCACTCTCCTGATCTCTTAGCAAAAGGTGGCGCATTCCGAGGCTAAGATCACCGATATTAACCGCTGAAGTGAGTAGAAAATAACTCGATTTTACATCAATTCGCCACTTTTTCAGCGTCGCATCCGTGGCGCCGCTCTGTTTGATGAACGCAAGCAATTCTGCGCCACTCTCAAAAGGGGCAGTATCGTCACGGTATTGTACGATATCGCTTGCAATGCTCTGTGAATCCTCATCGCTATTGAGGCACTTCAGGAGCTCCAGCGGCGCGGTATTGACATTGATATAGGAATCCTCCTCCTTTGGCGCCGCATAGGCTGTCACGAAGGGGCGAATATTTTGCCATGCCTCATAGCTCATGCCATCGATGAGCAGCAGCTCCGAGGCAGAGACGAAGTGTTGACCGGCAGAACGGTAGCCTGGATCCCTGCTCAAATAATCGAGGTCTTCAGCGCCATCTGCTTCAACATCCTGATCAGGATCCATCCAGTCTTTGGTTGCACCCGCAATATGATCCGGCGATATGGTTGATCCGGCATACTCTCTCAGCAGACACTTGAATTGCTGCATCGCAGTATCAGAGAGCTTGCCCTCCTCGTCAAGCAGAGAGTTGAGGTTAAAAAGCCCCTGCATATCATCAATTTTCCCCGAGACACTGCCACCCTCGATGACTACGCCGGGAATCACCTTTGACCAATTCTCCTCCAAATGATCGCTTTCTGCACTCTCTTTAACATCGGCGATCAATACCTCCTTGCCCCAGGTCTCCAGTGCAAACAGATAGAGAATCCCCTGATCTCCATGCAGCAGGTTTTCGGTGCGGCGAATGGCAAATTGCTGCTCGAGTATGACCGAGGAGGCGATCCCGGAGATAATGGCCACCACCACCAGGACGGTAATCAATGCAACACCTGTTTGACGCATCATTGTGATGAACCCGGGGTCGGAACGAGCATCTCAAATTCTCCAAACTGCTCCAGCTGCATCTCGATTTTTACCGCGCCCGGCAGTTGTGCATCCACAGTCTGACTCTGCTGCTGTGGGGGCCAGCTGGTATGCCACTCTTTGCTCCAGGCTGAGATGGTCATCTCCCTGACCCCCTCGAGCAGCACCTCTTCATGCTCCGGCTGTGTTTGAGATGCGCGGTCCAGCACTGCCCAGGTTGTTCGGATCAGTGCTTCATCCTTGACGCTGTATGCCACACGCTTCAACGTCGAACGCAACAGTTGTCCCGGATTCTGGTATCCACCGCGGGTAAACTCGAGCACCAGCGATGGCGACTCGGTGAGCTGAAAGGCACCCGCCTGGTCACCGAATTCATTGATAATCGTGCGTGGAGCGAGCTGCAACAGATCTCTCTCGATGAGGATCATGACACGCTGCAGATCCGCCAGCGACTGCAGTTTTTTCCTTGCGCCCTGATCGAGCAGCAAAATATTGCTCAGCGTGCCATAGACAATGGATGAGATGACGGCGAAGATGGCTACCGCCACCAGCAGTTCAATCAGGGTGAAGCCCCTCACTCTCATATCAAGCATACATTGTCTCTAGTTATCAGGACTTGGGACTTGGGACTCAGCCCTGTCCACTCAGTCCTGAGTCCCTTCCCCTACCACCTGCTCTCACTCCCAACATAGGTTGTTAAGCGCGTCAATGGCTCCTCGCCCTGTTGAGCGTAAACTTCAATCTCGACCTTTCTCATCAATTCATAAGGGGTCTCCGAGACACTCTGTATCCATTGCATCGGAAACAGGGATGTCTCGTCCGTACCCTCGTTGCCCTTTGAGGATTCCGACCAGGCGTCTGCGAGTTGCAACTCAACCACCCTGTTCATCGCAACCCAGTGCGCGAAGGTGCGCTCCTGAAGCCCCTGAAGATTACGCACGTAGTTCCCCATCAGACCGATAATTGCGACCAGTGCTATGCTGACGATACTCAACGCAATCATCACCTCGAGCAGCGTAAACCCTGCTGCCCTGTCATTCCGGTGCATACCTGAATCCAGTATATTGTTAAATTCACTGGATCCCGGCCTTCGCCGGGATGACAGCCAGTGGCCCCCAGTCCCCTCTCCCATCGGGAGATGGTTAGAGTGAGGGGTGAATTCAAGCTCAGACTTCATCTTTCTCTCTGACTTTTCCGGAGGGATAACGGACAACACTGCGATTTTCCGACTCACCATAGGAGAACAGCAGCTCAAAGGGGATCGCATCCGTATCGGAGAGAAACACGATCTGAGGCTTCACATCGTCGGGAATTTCATTCTCGAGCACCACCGGCGCCTGTGCTGTCTCCTGATAGAAAGTGATCGACAGGCCATGCGGAAAGCGGTGTTGTTTTAACAGGCGGCTGTGCAAAGGTTTCCACAGCACCTCGCGTTTCTGCTCTTCCGACTCATCTTTGCGCTGCACTTCTGCAACGGTATAGAAGAGATAACCACCGTTATAGAGATAAATTCCGATCGGAAAGCGGCGGAACATAATCTCTTCACGGGCAAAATTTGCTTCACGCACAAAGGTTGTGATGATCTCATCGACGACATCATCGTCATCACGCCCCTGAACAGAAAGGGCAAACAGCGATGTCATGACGGCAATAATGGTCATCACCACAAGGATCTCAATCAGGGTGAATCCCTGTTGACGCCGTGCCGCATCCCCATTTTTTACGAGAAATAATGTTTTTTTCATGCCATGCCGGTCTGAGACTTGGTCTCGCTATTATTCCTGTGTTGAGCTGCTGATGTCGCTGTCGATTCCCTCTCCCCCTTCAAGGCCATCCCGGCCGAGGGTGTAGATCTCGTAATCGCCGCCATTCCTGCCCGGACTGGCATAGAGATAATCCCGTTTCCAGGGATCCTGTTTCATCCTCTTGATATGTTTTGGAACCAGCACGGCAAGTCCATCTTCAGATGTTGGATAACTGAATGTATCCAGTTTGTAAAAATCGAGGGCTGCGCCAAAGGTATCGATATCACTC
>JAUVEG010000239.1 GCA_030594925.1 Gammaproteobacteria bacterium | reverse complement strand
CGCCAGCGGTTTGAAACGATCGGGTTCTTCACCCCCCTCGCCGGTATTGGATTTGCCGCCGATTGCATTCATGGCAATCGCGAGGGTGGAGTGTGCTTCATGGGAGATGGAGCCGAAGGACATGGCGCCGGTGGAGAAACGTTTGACGATCTCCTTTGCGGGTTCTACCTCATCCAGCGGAATGGGATTATCCGCAAATTGAAACTCCATCAGACCGCGCAGGGTCAGCAGGTCTTTGTTCTGCTCATCGACCAGGCGCGAGAACTCGGAAAATGTCTGTGCATTGTTGCTGCGGGTTGCGTGCTGCAGCTTGCTGATGGTTTCGGGCGTCCACACATGATGCTCGCCGCGTACGCGGTACTCATAGTCGCCGCCGACGTCGAGATGTTTGCGATAGATCTGCTTGCCGCCAAATGCATCACTGTGCCAGCGATGGCTCTCTGCAGCGACCTCGTCGAGGCCGATGCCCTCGATCATGGAGGCGGTGCCTGCAAAGTAGGCGTCGATAAAGGCTGTCGAAAGGCCGACAGCATCGAAGATTTGCGCACCGCAGTAGGATTGATAGGTCGATATGCCCATCTTGGACATCACCTTTTTGAGCCCCTTGCCGACAGCCTTGATGTAGTGCTGCTGCGCCATGTCGCGCTCCATTTTGGGGGAGATGCGCGACAGTGAAGCATCGATGGTCTCGAATGCCAGCCAGGGGTTGATCGCCTCGGCGCCATAACCGGCGAGCGTGGCGAAATGGTGGATCTCCAGTGCGGCGCCGGTCTCGACGACCAGTCCGGTTTCGGTGCGCAGCCCCTTGTCGATCAGGTGATGATGCACGGCGGATGTTGCCAGCAGCGAGGGAATGGCGATGCGCTCGCGTGAAATGTCCCTGTCAGAGAGAATCAGGATGTTGTATTTCCCCAAGACCTCCTGTTCGGCAAGCTCGCACAGCGCATCGAGTGCGGCTTTGAGGCCATCGGGGCCCTGCGTGGCGTCGTAGGTGATATCCAGTGTCCTGGTGCGGAAGGCGTCGCCGGCAATGTCGTTGATGTGGCGTATGCGCCCGAGATCTTCGTTGGTCAATACCGGCTGGCAGGCTTCGAGGCGCATGTTTGAGCAGTCGTTGCTCTCTCCCAGCAGATTCGGACGCGGGCCGATCAGCGTCACCAGCGACATCACGATCTCCTCACGAATCGGATCGATCGGCGGGTTGGTCACCTGGGCGAAGTTCTGTTTGAAATAGTTGGAGAGATGCCGGGCGCGGCCGGAGAGTACAGCCGGTGGATTGTCCGCACCCATGGAGGCAGTGCCTTCCATGCCGTGTTTGACCATTGGCGTCAGCAGGAACTTGATGTCCTCCTGTGTATAGCCAAATGCCTGCTGCGCATCCAGCATTGCGCCGTCTTGCAGTCGCGCAGGCGGGTTTTCCGCGCAATCGAGCTCATTGAGCTTTAACTGTATTTTGTCCAGCCACTGCTGGTAGGGATGCGCTTCCGCCAGCTCTTTCTTGAGCTCTTCGTCATCGATGATGCGCCCCTCTTCGGTATCGATGAGGAACATCTTGCCGGGCTGCAGACGCCACTTCTTGACAATCTTCTCTTCCGGGGTATCGAGCACGCCCATCTCGGATGCCATGATCACCATGTCGTCATCGGTAATCAGGTAGCGCGCCGGGCGCAGGCCGTTGCGGTCAAGGGTTGCGCCGATCTGGCGGCCATCGGTGAAGGCTACTGCCGCAGGACCGTCCCATGGCTCCATCAATGCAGCATGATATTCGTAGAAGGCGCAGCGCGAATCGTCCATCAGGTTGTTGCCTGACCACGCCTCCGGGATCAGCATCATCATCGCGTGAGTGAGGCTGTAGCCGCCGGCGACAAGCAGCTCCAGGGCATTGTCGAAGCAGGCCGAATCAGACTGGCCTTCGCGGATCAGGGGCCACACCTTGTGCAGCTCTTCACCCAGAACCTTTGACGCCATGGAGTGACGGCGTGCAGCCATCCAGTTGACGTTGCCGCGCAGGGTATTGATCTCTCCGTTATGCGCAATCATGCGGAACGGATGCGCCAGATCCCATGTGGGGAAGGTGTTGGTCGAGAAGCGCTGATGCACCAGCACCAGGGCGGAGACGAGGCGCTCATCGCCCAGATCCGGATAGTAGTTGCCAAGCTGCTTTGCCAGCAGCAGTCCCTTGTAGACAATGGTGCGGCTGGACATGGAGGGGATGTAAAAGTTTTTCGAGCCATCCAGCTGCTGCTCTCTGACGCGGATGCCTATCAGTTTGTGCAACACGAAGAGTTTGCGCTCGAGATCGTCCTGGTTGTTGCAGTCGTCACCACAGCCGATGAACAGCTGGCGGATAACCGGCTCGCACGGGAGGACGCTTTCGCCGAGGACGCTGCTGTCGACGGGTACTGTGCGCCAGCCCAGCAGTTGCTGGCCCTCTTCGGCGATGACATCGGTGATAACGGCTTCAATCGCTTTTCGCTGGCTCTCATGCATGGGCAGAAACAGCATGCCGACACCATAACTTCCTGCAGGAGGGAGTTCAAACCCCACCTCGGCACGCAAGAAATCATCGGGAATCTGCATCAGCAAGCCGGCGCCGTCACCGGCTTTGGGGTCGGCGCCGACGGCGCCGCGATGCTCGATGCGTTTAAGAATCGTCAATCCCTGCTGGATAATGCCATGGCTTTTCTCTCCCTTGATGTGGGCGACAAAGCCAACACCGCAGGCGTCATGTTCATTTATCGGATCGTAGAGTCCCTGTTTGGGAGGAAGAGAGCCGTGGTTCATTACAAATCTCGTTATACTATGTCTATCAAATAATTTAGTGGTGCTTGCAAAACCCCGTCATTCCGGCATGCTTTCAGCCGGAATGACCTATTTTGGAATTACGCAAATACCGATAGTCTTTAACTAATTCTGTCATCGCCAAACTTGGAGAAAACAACAAGAAAAATACCGAATTAGGGCGAACAAAAGGCCGCACAGTATAGCAGTTTTATGCTTTTTTTTTGCGGCTTTCATTTTTTATGGGCGTAACGTAATCTGATCTGCGCTATCCTATCTATAAAATCTCCGGGTAGAGAGCATCGATGAATTTGACAAGCCGCCACCTGCTGCTTGGTGTGACCGGCGGGATTGCCGCTTACAAGGCGGCCGAACTTGCCCGTCTGCTGGTGAAGGCAGGCGCCGAGGTGCAGGTGGTAATGACTCAAGCCGCCACGCGCTTCGTCGCGCCTCTCACCTTTGAGGCGCTGACAGGCAAACCTGTGCGTACAGATCTGTTTGATTCGGCGCATGAGGCGGCCATGGGGCATATTGAACTGGCCCGCTGGGCGGACCTGGTCGT
>JAUVEG010000100.1 GCA_030594925.1 Gammaproteobacteria bacterium | reverse complement strand
GTATTTCTTGACTTTCAGCACCTCGGCCGCCTGCTCCTGTGGCGTCATGTTCTTGTGCACGATCCCCAGACCACCTTCCAGCGCCAGGGTGATTGCCAGTTTTGCCTCGGTAACGGTATCCATCGCCGCAGAGACCAGCGGGATATTCAGGTCGATGCCCCGTGTCAGGCGGGTAGAGAGATTGACATCTTTGGGAAGTACGGCGGAGTGCGCCGGAAGAAGCAGAACATCGTCAAAAGTGAGTGCATCCTGGGCAATTCGCAACATGGTGAGGGCTTCGCTATCTATCTGAAAGTAACGGAGCATTATACCTATTTTGCGGTTTTTTTATAGTCGAAAAAAAGAGTATCGTTCAGCAACTTCTCAATATGTCAGCGCAATCGCAGGTTCTCAATAGCTCCGTGCATATGGAGAGAATACCATCGCCTTTCAATCGTGGTCAGAAGACCACTCCTACGTTTGAACCAACATATTGCTGTAGGAGCTGTCATCTGACCGCGATCAAGCACGAAAATTACCATGCACGAACACATTGATGTTACTTCACGCCATCCACAGCAAGACACGCGCCCTCCTGCTGCGTGTTGCAGATACGTCCGTGAACCTGCGGTTTGATGCCCTCTTTCCCTACAACCTGCAGCGCATCGATAACGATGTTACGCAGTTTTGGGCGTACTGCACTCTTGTCGGTGATCAGGTCTCGATGCAGCATCGTGTAGCCGTCCCGGTCCCCTTTATGATCGATCAGGTAGAAATTGGTGACTGCCAGAATCTCCTCCTCAGGATCCACTACACGCGGCCCGTCAGCTGTCAGCAGGGTCAGCTGATCTGCAGTCTCGCTTTGCGGATCGTGACGAAAAGCGAATCCGGCTATCTGCAGCCAGTGGCCGTTGCCGCTCCACTCCCTGACAGCCCGGTTGATAATCTGCTGCAGCACCGCCCCCTTGATTTTAATCATCACCATGTGATTGGGATAGGCGAAGAGTTCATTCATATGCTTGCGGGTAATCGCCTCACCTTTCGCAAGATTGTGATTGATGCGCAGGCTGCCGGCGTTAATAAAGGAGATCTGCGCCCCCTTCTCCCTGAAATGCTGCAGCGCGATGTCTGCAATCCAGTTGCCGATATTGGTTTCAAAACGGCGAATCAGCAGCTCTTCGGCAACCAATTCAACCCTGGAGTGACCAACCTTCTCCCCCAGGCACTCTGCAGTAAGCCCTCTATCCTGACAAAACTCCTGCTCGAAACGCTGCTGCCAGGCTGCAACCCGCGCAGCAACCTGCGGATCACGCTGAAGCTTCCCCGGAATCTGCTCAAAGCGATTCTCCACCATCGGCGGACCACTTTTTCCCGGCCTGATCAAAGTGACAGCTGCAGTCAACGCATCAGCATCAGCCTTGATCACCACACGGCCGTTGACCTCTGCGGTCTGCCGATTGTGTTCATGTCCTCCAAAGATGATATCCGGCCCCTTGTCATCCAGTTGCTGAAGAATCTGTTTATCCTGGTCCATGGTCAAGTGTGTCAACGCTATGACAACACCGGCCCCCTGGCTGCGCAGCTGCTCACACATGTTACGCGCCGTCGTGACAGGGTCGGAGAAACTCTCGACATAAGCCGGATGTTTGCTATCGATGGTCAAGCCAAAGATTCCGACCTTGACGCCATTGACTTCGATCAGCTTTGACGGAACCAGGTGACTGCTGTACACCATCGGCTTGCCGGCCTGATCTTTTTTATAGGTGATATTGGAACTGACCCAGTCAAACTGCGACTCATCCATGCGCGACTTCACCATAGCCGCAAATTTGAGACGATGCTTTTCAAACTCATGGTTGCCGATGGCGATAAACATCAGCGGATCATCTGCATCGGGATCGCCATCCAGCAGATTGAGCACATCGATCATCTGCTCGCCTCTGTATTTGCGGCTCAACAGCGACGGAAACAGAAAGTCCCCGGCATGCAGCAGCAGCACATCGCCATGTTGCTCTTCGAGCTGCTGGCGCAGCACGCGAACTCCCGGGAGATTATGCAGACGGTAGACATCATTGATCAACAGCACTGGAACCTGTTTTCCGGCGCTATCGGAAACCGCATCAGCCATCACCGGCAGAGACAACAGTGCTGTGAAAAGAGTCAGAACAGAAAGATGCCTACGCATGACAATCTCCTATTTTACTCCCTCTCCCACTTTTCCAAACGCTGACGCACCACTTCATAGAGCGCAACACCGGTTGCCACAGAGACGTTCAGGCTCTCGACGGTTCCGGACATCGGCAGGCTCACCAGCTGGTCACAATGCTCCCTGGTCAAACGCCGCATGCCCTTCTCTTCGCCGCCCATGACCAGCACAGTCGGTGTTTTCAGATCGATCTCATAGAGTGACTGCTGCGCCTCGCCTGCGGCGCCAATGATCCACACGCCGAATTGATCCGCCAGCATCTTCAGGGTTCGCGCCAGGTTGGTCACCTGAATAAAGGGGAGTCTCTCTGCAGCGCCGCTGGCTACCTTGCAGGCAACCGGCGTCAAACCGACGCTGCGGTCTTTGGGTGCAATCACTGCATGCACACCTGCGGCGTCCGCCGTTCTCAAACAGGCGCCGAGATTATGCGGATCCTGCACACCATCGAGCACCAGCAGCAAAAGCGGGCCATCCACCTTTTTCAGAATCCCGGGCAACTCCGCCTCGCTGGTTGCAGCAGGAGCCCTGGTGCGGATCAGAACCCCCTGGTGGTTGATATCGGGAGCCAGTTCGGAGAGCTGCTGTTTGCTGACTTGCTGAGGGGAGATGCGATGACGGCGCAACCCGGAGAGGATCTCCTTGATGCGCTTGTCATGACGACTGCTGTCGACCCACGCATCGGTGATCGATTCCGCGCCGTGGCGCAGCACGTTGCGTACGCTGTGGATACCGCCGATCAGGCGCTCCTTGTCGTTTCCTTTAGCCGCACTCATATCCCGGCAAGCTTATGCCTATAGGATGTGCTGAGCTTATGAAGCACATCGATCTTGATTGATGCGCCTCGTTCCTCTGCACATCCTATGATTGATTTTCCGCACAACATATCAACGGCGTCTTCTGCGTTTTCTGGGTTGCTTGTTCGACTGCTTGTCGGACTGCTTGTCGGACTGCTTATTCGATTGCTTCGAAGGCTGTTGAGCGGATTGTTTTCCGGCTGGCTTATTGCCTTGTTGGCCGCCTTGTTGGCCGCCTTGTTTATTGCTGCGTTTGCGGGGACGCTTTTTCGGACGACTCTTGTTGTCGCCGCCCTTGCCATCGTCAGGAAGCACAAAATCGATCTTGCGGTCATCGATGTTGACGGCTGCAATGCGGATGCGCAGCGGATCGCCGAGACGATAGGTGATGCCGCTGCGCTCACCATTGAGGCGATGCCCGATGGGATCAAAATGGAAATAGTCGCGATCCAGCGCCGTGATATGCACCAGGCCATCGACGTAGATGTCATCCAGCATCACGAACAGGCCGAAACCTGTGACGCTGGTGATGATGCCGTCGAACTCCTCGCCAACCTTGTCGACCAGGTACTCGCACTTAAGCGTATCCATCGCATCCCGGGTTGCCTCGTCCGCGCGCCGCTCGGTGGTCGAGCAGTGCTCCGCAACTCCCTGCAGTTCTGACACGCTATAGTGAAAATCCTTCGGCTTGCCGCCCTTACCCACATGTTTCAGAGCGCGGTGCACCAGCAAATCCGGATAGCGGCGAATCGGCGAGGTAAAGTGCGCGTAGGCATCATAGGAGAGCCCGAAATGGCCGACATTTTCGGTGCTGTAGACGGCCTGCGACATGGAGCGCAGCAATACGGTCTGGATCAACTCCCTGTCGGGGCGATCCTGTACACCGGCAAGCAGCTTCGCATAATCCGCGCCTGTCGGCTTGTCACCGCCGCCAAGCGTCAATCCCTGCTCACCGAGAAACTGGCGCAGGTCTGTGAGCTTGTCGATCGGCGGGCTTTCATGAATCCGATAGAGCGCCGGTATTTTCTTGCGCTGCAGCAAACCCGCCGTGGCGACGTTTGCCGCCAGCATGCACTCCTCAATAATCTTGTGCGCGTCGTTGCGCACCACGGGGACGATATTCTCGATCTTGCCATCTTTGAATATGGCGCGGGTCTCGGTGGTCTCAAACTCGATGGTGCCGCGATTCTTACGCGCAACCACCAGCACCTTGTAGAGTGCATAGAGCTCCTCGAGGTGCGGCACAATATCTGCATACTGCGCGCGCAGCTTGTTGTCGCCATCGACCAGCATCGCCGCGACCTTGTTGTAGGTGAGGCGCGCATGGGAATGCATCACCGCCTCAAAGAAACGCGAACGCACGATTTTGCCATCGCGATTCAGCAGCATCTCGCACACCATGCAGAGGCGATCCACCTTTGGCTTCAGCGAGCAGAGACCGTTGGAGAGAATCTCCGGCAGCATCGGAATGACGCGATCCGGAAAATAGACCGAATTGCCGCGTTTGTAGCCCTCCTTGTCGAGGGGCTTGCCCGGCTTCACATAGTTCGAGACGTCGGCAATGGCAACATAGAGCCTCCAGCCATTTTTTGTGCGTTGGCAAAAAACAGCATCATCGAAATCACGCGCATCCTCACCGTCGATGGTCACCAGCGGCAGATGACGCAGATCCTCCCTCCCCTGCTTGTCCGCCTCGGAGACCTCTTCAGAGAACTCTCTGATCTGCTGCTCAACAGCCTCGGGCCACTCCACCGGAATCTCGTGGCTGAGGATAGCAACATCGGTCTCCATGCCGGCAGCCATGTGCTCGCCAAGCACCTCGACTACCTTGCCGACCGCCTGGGTGCGGCTGCTCGGCTGTACGATCAGCTCGACCGATACGATATCGCCCTCGGACGCACCGCCCAGTTCACTGCCGGGAATGATAATCTCATGAGTGATGCGCTTGTTGTCTGCGCGCACGAAACCCACCTCGCTCTCGAGATGAATACGCCCGACGATGCGCGAGTGAGCCCGCTCCAGCACCTCAACAATGGCGCCCTCGCGACGTCCCCTGTTGTCGACCCCGGAGACACGCACCACCACCCGGTCGCCATGCAACACCTGGCGCATCTCGCGCGGCAGCAGAAACAGATCATCCCCCCCCTCTTCAGGAGTGAGAAAACCAAAACCGTCCTTATGCCCGATCACCCGACCGACGATCAGGTCCGTCTTGTTGATGACGCAGAACCCGCCCTTGCGGTTGCGAATCACCTGGCCATCACGCACCATGGCGCGCAAACGGTAATCCAGCGCTTCGGACTGCTGTTCCGTTATCTGCAGATGAAAGACAAGCTTGTTAAAGCTGAGGGGACATCCCTCCTCATTGAGAGTCTGCATGATGAACTCCCGACTGGGAATCGGGTTGTCATACTTTTTCGCCTCCCTGGCCAGGTTGGGATCCTTGCGAGGTCTGCGTTGTTTTTGTTGTTTTCTGTTTGTCACAAATTTCTTCTATAATTAAGTTTCAGCTGCACATTGTACGTTGACAAGCGCTTAATGTCTCTGTAGAGTTCGCGCACCACCGAAAAAGGTGGATCCGAACACCATGCCGAGGTGGCGGAATTGGTAGACGCGCTAGCTTCAGGTGCTAGTGAGCTTCGGCTCGTGGAGGTTCAAGTCCTCTTCTCGGCACCATATAGAGATCAAGGGGTTGCGCGAAAGCGTGGCCCTTTTTTC
>JAUVEG010000265.1 GCA_030594925.1 Gammaproteobacteria bacterium | reverse complement strand
GCGACAGGGCGGATTGAAGTGCACTGTTAAGATGCTGGCGGGTATCTTTTTCCAGCGATGCAAGACCGGGAGGGAGGGATTTGCTCAGCCTCTGGGAGATGTCATCAATGATCTTCGGGTCAAACATGGCAAACCGCTTTTGAAATATCGATGGGAGTATCTATGCAGGTCATTATGCCTGTAGGCGATACAAAAGGTAAAGGCAAAAAAAAAGCGCAACGAAGGACGTTGCGCTAAAAATAACCACCAAAAGAGGAAATGTTGAATTACGATGTAATTCAGCATGTAAGTATATTCTTATATTTATAGGTAAATGTCAAGTGAAATCTGTGACTTCTGAGAAAATTGTCGTATTTGAGAATGCACTTGAGACACTTGAACCCTTGCAAAACTCGTGAATAGTGAGTTTTGTCATCTCGAACGAATGTGAGAGATCTTGTTTATCAATCAGTTAAGATTTCTCCTTTCAGTCGAAATGACAGCTTTTGAGAGTTTTGCAAGAGGCCCGCTTGCAACTGATTAATACCTTTGATTGTTATCCCTTACTGCTCCTGCAGCATCAGGCGTTTGACGGGTTTACCCTTTTTTAGATGTGACTCGAGGATCTCATCCAGATCCTCGTGATCAACCCATGTATACCAGACTGCATCAGGATAGACTGCAATGACAGGTCCCTCGCTGCAGCGATTCATGCAACCGGCGGTATTGATGCGGCTTTTTCCCTTGCCATAGAGGTCGAGATCCTTGGCGCGCCTCTTCATGTAGTTACGCGCCTCCAGAGAATCATAGTCCTGGCAGCATGCCTCTCCGTCGTCGCGTGTGTTGGTGCAGAAAAAGAGATGGTGTTTGTAGTAGGGCATAAGCATTCCAGGGTTAGGCGCCTTAAACAGAGTCTGCGCATAGTATACTCTGTTGATCTCTCAATCTGTTGCCCTGCTGTGTGTGAATACTGATTTTCTCATCAAGGAGGCTGACCGCTGCGTGAAATGCGGCCTCTGTCTGCCCCATTGCCCGACCTATCAACTCGCTCGCGATGAGGCTGAATCACCACGCGGGCGTATTGCACTGATACAGGGATGGGTCTCGGGAGATTTGGATGCCGATCACTCTCTGCTCAAGCACCTGGATCACTGCCTGTTGTGTCGTCGCTGTGAGGATGCCTGTCCATCTGCCGTCAACTATACAGCGCTGATGGATGCAGCGAGAGCATCGCTTCCCCGTACAACTCCCCGCTGGTTACCTGATACCCTTGCCAATCGTGGGCGGCAGCGTATGGCCATGAAATTCGCAGCAGTTGCAGTGAAGTCTGGAATGCAAGCATGGTTTCCTTCTGTGATCATTCGGCGTCTGCTCTCTGTTGCAGCATCTATTCATGATGTTGAGCCCCGCTTTCGAATCACACTGAAAAATCGCTATGCTGCCACAGGAGCGGTGAAGGGAGAGGTGGCGTTGTTTACGGGGTGTATGGGCGAAATGGTCGATATGCCTGCAATAGAAGCAGCGATTAAAATAATCACTGCCAGTGGCTATGTGGTTTCTGTTCCGCCATCTCAGCTGTGTTGTGGAGCCATGCATGCTCATGCCGGAGTTCAGCAGCGTGCTGCTGAACTCAAGAGGGTCAATCTGACTGCATTTGCCAAAAAGGGGTATGACGCGCTGATCACTCTCAGCAGCGGATGCGGATCTTATCTGGCCGACATTCCTGAACTGGATTGTCCGGTGATGGATGCGGGTGCCTTTATTCAGCAAAATGGGGGCATCATGGAGCTTCCTCTCACTGAAGTCAGGCGCAAAGTCGCCATCTTTCTGCCCTGCACGCTTGTGGCTATGCGGCAGCAGAAGCAGGTGATGGCTCTTTTGCAAAATTTACCCGGCGCTGAATTGCTCGAACTGCAGGGCATGGGATGTTGCGGTGGAGCCGGCCTGCATCTCATTACCCGGCAACACACCGGAGAGCAGCTGGTGAAACCACTCATCGATCAACTGGCTGCATCACAGGCAAGCATCGTGGCGACAACCAATAGCGGCTGTGCGCTGCAGCTGCAGTTGGCGGCTAAAAAAGCAGGGCTAGGCATCTCAGTGGTTCATCCGCTAGAATTGGTTGCAGAGCAATTGGTGAAAACTAAGGGATGAGGCAGAAATTAAAATGCCTCATCCCTAAACTGGAGAAGAGAAATGACGAGAGCCTATTCGCCCTTTGATAAAGTCATCATGCAGATTGATCAGGCCGTGCAGACCATCTTTGGTCAGCCAAAAGTGACAGAACGCGGCAATCCCGCTGCCGGACTTGATGAAACGGATCTGAGTGATGCGGAGCGTGATCATACTGCGCGCCTGATGCGCATCAATCATACCGGTGAGGTGTGTGCCCAGGCGCTCTACCAGGGACAGGCGCTGACGGCCCATGACCCTTCTGTGAAAACCAGCATGGAGCGGTCCGCCATGGAGGAGAATGATCACCTCGAGTGGTGTGAAACACGTATCAAAGAGCTTGGTGGCCGCACCAGCCTGCTAAATCCACTCTGGTATGCAGGCTCTTTTGCTATCGGCACGTTGGCGGGTATCGCAGGTGACAAGTGGAGTCTTGGTTTTGTTGCAGAGACCGAGCGCCAGGTTGAGGCGCATCTGGATGAACACCTCTCCGAAGTCCGCCCTGAAGATCAGAAAACCACAGCCATTCTGCAGCAGATGAAAGAGGATGAAATCAACCATGCCACCAAGGCGGTGGAGAAGGGCGGGGTGAAATTACCATCCCCCATCCGCGAAGGAATGAAGATCACAGCAAAGGTGATGACAGGGAGTGTCTATTATCTCTGATTTTCCACACAAATGGATTTTGTGTTTCAGGGCGAACTGTTGCAAAAATAGTGGCTGAAACAAGAAATAATGTCACCGTCATGGCGACGGTGGATCGCAAATGATTTAATTTATGCATATCTTGTCTCATGCGAAAAACAGGCGGAGGTATACTACCTCTTTTTTTCCAATCTCCGCTGCGGAGATTGGCTATTCATAGAGGGTAGCAATCTGTGCGCCTGATGCATGCGCTGGCGAAAGTTGGCGGAAATACCACGCTCTCCCGTATTCTCGGATTTGTCCGTGATCTGGTATTTGCACGCCTGTT
>JAUVEG010000288.1 GCA_030594925.1 Gammaproteobacteria bacterium | reverse complement strand
CCTCACTTGTTTAAAGCGTCAGATGATATGCCTTTCCCTTATTGGGGGTTTTACGATTGGGATCTGGCGTTATTGGACGCCTCCATTTATCCCACCGGGCAAACCTATAGCGGCGTATTCGGATTTGTTAACACCGAGATGCTGCTCGCGGTCAACCATGAAATTGCGCCCAAGGAAGCATCGCTTGGCGCAAAAAACAACTGCAGTGACTGTCATGCGGAAGGCCTGATTGACTGGCCGGCGCTTGGCTGGGATGAAGATCCCTATGAAGAGAAGCAGAAAGGGAATGGTAAAGATAAGTGACCACAGATCACTGACTTGTTCTAACCTCTACCCATGGATACCTTGACAGGGACGTCAGGTACGCCGGATCAGCAAGTGATTTCTGTTCAGTAAATCGCATCTCAGGCTCGTCAGCAAGCATTCTGGCACAGGCAGCCTGTTTCCCCTCTACTCCATGCTGTTGACAAAAAATCCCGAAAGTTCTTAACTATGCGTTAATCAATCGCAACCTGGAAAATTCACCGTGCCTGAAACTCTGCAATCCTACATGATCGAAACGGAACCCTATTTTGAGCCGGTTGGCGAGGAGATCGCGATCTTCGAAGCGGCGTGGAGAAATGGTCTGCCGGTATTGCTGAAGGGACCGACAGGCTGTGGAAAAACCCGCTTCATGGAACACATGGCGTGGCGGCTCAAGCGTCCGCTGATAACGGTCTCCTGCCATGACGACCTGACGGCGTCTGACCTGGTGGGCCGTTATCTCATCAAGGGAGGCGAGACCACCTGGGTCGATGGTCCGCTGGCGCGCGCCGTGCGTCACGGCGCCATCTGCTACCTCGATGAAGTCGTCGAGGCGCGCAAGGACACTACCGTGGTGATCCACCCACTGGCCGACGATCGCCGCGAACTGCCGATCGAGAAGCTCGGCGAGGTGCTGCGCGTAACCACGGATTTCGGCCTGGCGATGTCATACAACCCCGGCTACCAGAGCGTGCTCAAGGATCTCAAGCAGTCGACGCGGCAGCGCTTTATTGCGCTCGAATTCGACTATCCGCAGATGGAACTGGAGCAGACCATCATCGTCAGGGAGTCCGGCATTGCTGCCACCGAAGCGATGCAGCTGGTCAAATTCGCCCACATGACGCGCAACCTCAAGGGGCAGGGGCTGGATGAAGGGGCGTCAACCCGCCTGCTGGTGCACGCGGCCAAGCTGATGGTTGATGGCGTCGCCCCCGTGATCGCCTGCCAGTGTGCCATTTCACAGGCGCTGACCGACGACACGGATATGCTCGCGGCAGTCAATGAACTCAGCGCAACGCTTTTTTAAGAGATGTTTTAGGTTTTAAGTTTTAGGTTTATTCGGCCACCCAGTTTTCTATCGAGAGGTCAGGAACCCTGGAGAATTCTCGAACATTATTGGTAACCAGCACTGCATTCATGCTGCGTGCATGGGCCGAAATCAAAAGATCGTTATTGCCAATGATTGCTCCCTGTTTCTTTAAAAGGGCTCGAATGAAGCCATAATGCCTGGCGGCATCTTCGTCCCAGAGGTCAATCAGCAGTCTTTGAGTGAAAATGTCGAGCTGTTCCCAACGAGCTTCCCTCATAGAGCTATTTCCATTTTCAATGCCAAAGCATAGCTCGCCGTATGTCACCGAAGAGATGCAAATGTTTTTAATGGCCTTGAACTTGTGTCGTAATTTGTCGGAATGATTTTTTAAAACATAGATGCATATGTTGGTATCAAGCATGTACATCAATCAAAATCCCTCTCTTGGGGTTGGGCGTCAAACCTCTCCTTTAGGAAGTCATCATCAAAGACTGGTTCAGAGTCAAAGAACTCATCCCAGCTTGGTTTTTTTTCAGTAATTATGACGCTTGAACCTTGCTTTGTAATATAAACCTCGTCATTATCAAAGCGGTACTCTTTAGGTAACCGTACAGCCTGGCTTCGACCGTTCATGAAGATTTTAGCTATCCGGGGTTCCATGCGATTCTCATAATTTCATGGTATATATTTGTAAGTATATACCACTTGATCGAAATGGCAAGAGAGTGGATTTGCCAAGAGTAACACTCAGTGTTCATCTGTGGTTGATTCTCTTTTTTCCGTCTATTCGGTGTGTTCCGTGGTTAATTTTTTTTTATGACTCATATCACTTGAACAATCTGGCAAACAGGGCGATAGTAAATAGGGAGTCATTGCCAGATGATGCATATAACCCCACAGCCAAAGAGGAACAGAAAATGGATACAAACGAGATGAAGTCAAAATTGCAGCATGCCTATGAGACTATGCTGTCGCATGTCGAGGAGTTTCTCGAGAGTGAAAAAACCACCCTCGGTGAAGCGGTGCACAAGGCGCAGACACGGCTGCATGATCTGGGGGATTTGTCTCGTGATGAGATCGATGACATCAGCAGCGAGTTTGCCAAAGACCTCAAGGAGGTTGGCGAACAGGCGCATGAACTCCGTGAGAGTATGGGAGAGGCACTGAAAATGGATGGTATGTATATCTCCTCCGGCATCATGGATCGACTGAAAATGGTTGCAGACCAAACCTCTGTGGAGTTGATACAGCTCAACGAGGAACTCGCTGAAAGAATCAGGGAGCGTGAACAGCAGCAGAGTGACTCCGATGATAAAGAGGAGCGGCAGGATGTTTAAGGAGGTTCCTGTCAACGAAGCGCATGTTTATGCCTTCAAGGTGAGCGGTAAACTGACTGATGCGGATTATCAGGAGTTTATTCCCCGCATCGAGGAGATACTGCAGCAGCAGACTCCCATCTCACTGCTGATCACGCTGGAAAATTTCGAGGGCTGGGAGGCAAAAGCCGCCTGGGATGATTTGAAGTTCGGCATCAAGCACCAGCAGGACTTTGCTCGTATCGCTGTCCTTGGCGAAAATGCCATGGAACACTGGATAACT
>JAUVEG010000207.1 GCA_030594925.1 Gammaproteobacteria bacterium | reverse complement strand
CATGAAGAATTTTTTGTCGATCACTGCGCTCCTGCAGGAGGCGGGAGCATTGAATCAAGTAGATGATGAGGCGGAGCTGCTGCAGATGCTTGAGCAGATTTTTGATAATGCCGATATGCGCCATGCCATGGGGCAGTCGGGAATCGACGTGGTGCAGGCCAATCAGGGAGCGCTGGATTGTGTTTCTACGCTCATCTCTGAGTTGATGCGGGGTAAAGAGTGAAGCATCTCAAGCTGTTTTTTCTTCCCTGGCTGTATAAAGTTGTGGTGAGTACGATCATGCTCACTTGCAGGGTGAAATACATCGGCAAAGAGATTGAAGAGCAACTGAAGAAGCAGGGGCAAACCTGGATTTATGCCGCCTGGCATGAAAACACAGCGTTGACGGCATGGTTTATCCGCAATGAAAAAGTTGCAATGATGGCGAGTGACAGCAAGGATGGAGAACTCATTGCCAGGGGCATCAGCCTTTTTGGCAATATTCCGGTGCGTGGTTCAGCATCCAAAGGCGGGGCGAAAGCGGTCAAGGCGATGGTGAAATTGCTGAAACAGGGCCACTCTGCGGCAATTACACCAGATGGTCCGCGCGGCCCTGTGCGTCAACTGCAGAAAGGGGTGCTTTATATCAGCCTGATGTCAGGAAGCCCGATTGTTGCAGCGCATATCGCGGCCAACCGGGAGTGGGTCTTTCCCACCTGGGACAAACACCGGCTTCCCAAGCCGTTCAGCAAGGTGGTGGTCTCCTACAACGGCCCCTATTTTATAGACAGAAACAAGCTCAAGCAGAGTGAAGCTGCCGTTGTCGCAGAAGTTCAGCAGTTGATGCAGCAGAATGTGGAGAGAGCCGAGCAGGAACTATCGTAAGAAAGTTGGCAGGAAACAGTGACGAATTAGCAGGTACTGGATAGTTACCTGATTTTTTTGTTTTTACTGCATTCTGAAGACTGCAAACTTTGTTTTCCTGCCGACTGCCAAACGCGGGGATCGATCAAAAAACAAAAGCATCCACAGCCTGTGCATTTTTCAGCGGAGAAATATCAGTTTCAAACAGGTTCTCACGTCGAAAAGCATCTTCACGTACGCGTGTGATCAGCTGTGCTGTTGAGGCAGGGCCAACGCCAACGATTTGAAACAGGCGCCCGCCAACGGCCAGCATTTTTTCAAAATAGTCACTGGCGGCTGGGAGTCCGCCTGTCACTGCGATCACATCAAATTTTTGATCCGGCGCGGTATCAAATACATCACCTACGACCAGGGTGACATCGCTGATGCCGATAGCCGTCAGGTGCTGCTGCGCCTGTTGCGAAAGCGGTTCGAAAATTTCGATGGAGGTAACATCATCGCTCAGCCAGTCGAGGCAGGCAGTCATGTAGCCGCTGCCCGTACCGACTTCCAGAACTTTGTCCCCAGGCTTGATCTGCAATGCCTGCAGCATACGCGCCTCGATTTTCGGTTCCATCATCTGCTGACCATCGGAGAGCGGGATCTGAATGTCTGCAAAAGCGAGTCTCTTGTAGTTGTCAGGCACAAAGTGTTCACGTGGTATCTGTTTCATGATATTCAGCACATCATTGTCATTGACATTCCACGGACGAATCTGCTGCTCGATCATGTTAAATCTGGCCTGTTCCTGATTCATGCTTTAGCGCCTCACAATTGCCTTGAACTTGATTATTACGTGAAGGTTAAGCGCTTGCAGAGAGATGGTCAACTGGAATAGATGAAAAAAACACCCTGGATTCAGGTCGCGATTGATTATGCTGTCTCTCTCTGTGGCAAAATAGTCATCATTGAAGAACAAAGCTAACGACGGAGAAAGCATGACTGCTATACCGCTTAAACCTGATGACCTTTACACAAACTGTCATCCTGATGCGATTCCCTATGCGCTGACTTCCGATGCTGCTGCCACCCGGTCTGTCATTCCCGGGCAGCAGCGAGCACTCGAGGCAATCGAGTTCGGCATCGGTATGCATCGTGATAACTACAACCTCTATGTGGCCGGTTCCAATGGCCTTGGCAAGCATGCGGTCGTCAATCGCCTGCTGAAGGAGTTGGCGGCAGATCAGGAGACGCCGCCTGACTGGTGCTACGTTAATAATCCAAAAGGTTTCTACGCACCCAATGCGCTCAAGTTACCGGCGGGAATGGGGCAGCAGTTGCGTCAGGAGATGGCTCGCCTGGTCAGTGATCTCTCCATTGCTGTGCCTGCGGCTTTCGAGAGTGATGAGTATCGCACACGCGTGCAGCAAATCGAGGATCACAGCGAAGAGAAAAAGGAGAAGATCCTTGGAGAGCTTGCGGATCGTGCATTGGGTCAGGGCGTGCTGCTGACGCGCACAGAATCCGGGTATACGCTCTCTCCGACAAATGGTGACCAACCCATGGAGGCAGATGAGTTCAGGCAGCTGCGCCAGGTCGAACAGGATCGTATCGAGGCATTGATCGATGAGCTGAAACAGGAGTTAAAAGCAATCCTGTTGAAAATCCCAGCGTGGGCGAAAGAGGCAATGGAACAGCTCAGGGAGCTCAACAAGTTGCTGGCGAATAGCACCGTCGATCAGTTTTTCCCCGAGCTGCTGAAAAAATATGCAGCTCTGCCTGAAGTCACAGCTTACCTGGACTCTGTACATGACGACGTCGTTGCAAATATTGAGGATTTTCTGCCGGACGAATCTGTCCAAACAGGGGCCGAGATCCGTCAACAGCCCGCTTCAGCTGAACTGCAGCGATTCGAAGTCAATGTGCTGGTGGACAACAGTCAGCTGCAGGGAGCTCCTGTCATTTACGAGGACAACCCGACCTATAACAATATGGCGGGAAGAATTGAACATATAGCAGAGTATGGAACCCTGATCACAAATTTTTCATTGATCAAGCCGGGCGCACTGCACAGGGCCAACGGCGGCTATCTGATCCTGGATGCAGATAAAATCCTCAATCAGGAGTTTGCCTGGGAGCTGTTGAAGCGCGCGCTCTATGCAAAAGAGATTCGCATCGAGACCCTGGAGCACGCGTTGAGCCTGGTGAATACCATCTCGCTTGAAGCGGAGACCATTCCGCTCGATATCAAGGTGATCCTGGTTGGGAGCCACTCTATCTATGGACTGCTCAAATCTCATGATCCTGAATTTGACGAGTTGTTCAAGGTGATGGTTGATTTTGCCGGTGATCTTGAACGTGATGCAGCATCCACGCTGCAGTTTGCAGCATTGATTGCCGACATGGTAAAGCACAACAATCTTCTTGTGGTGACGCGGGATGCTGCTGCGCGCATCATTGAATATGCTTCCCGGGAGGCTGATGATGCAGAAAAGCTCTCACTGCACCTGGGCTGCATCAAGGATCTGCTGATGGAGTCGGATTACTGGGCGAGGCGGGAGAATCATCGGCAGATATCACGCAGTGACGTTCAGCGGGCGATTGATGCCCGTCTGCATCGCTCTGATCAGCTGCGTGAAATCATGCATGAAGAGATTCTGCGTGACACTGTGCTGATTGATACCAGTGGAAAATGCAGCGGCCAGGTCAATGCGCTTACAGTCATTCACACAGGTGATTTCAGCTTTGGTCAGCCGTCGCGCATCACAGCGACTGCACACCTTGGTGACGGCAAGGTGACTGACATTGAACGTGAGGTTGAGATGGGTGGGCCGATACACTCCAAGGGTGTGTTGATTCTCTCATCCTGCCTGGCGCATCGCTATGCCCAGAAACAGACACTGGCATTAGGCGCAACACTGGTTTTTGAACAAAATTATGCGGAGGTGGAGGG
>JAUVEG010000240.1 GCA_030594925.1 Gammaproteobacteria bacterium | reverse complement strand
CTTCAGCAGGCACTCCAGCGCCTGCATAACAACCGCATCTTTGAACTTGCGGTGGTTGCCATTATTATCTTCTCGGCTCTGGTCATTGGCGTCAAAACCTATGACATCCCGTCAAATTTCATGACTCTGATGCATTGGCTGGATCTTGGCGTCACGCTGTTTTTTCTGCTGGAGATCAGCATTCGGTTTATTGCTGAAGAGCGTAAAAGAGATTTTTTCAAGAGCGGCTGGAACATCTTCGACACACTCATCGTCATCTTCAGCCTCATGCCTGTTCAGGACAGCGAAATGGCATTTATCGGCCGTTTGATCAGGATTTTCCGGGTGCTGCGGATGGTTTCCATCATCCCGGAGCTGCGTATCCTGCTGAATTCGCTGCTCAAGGCCCTGCCCCAGCTTGGCTATGTGCTGCTGCTGATGTTTATCATCTTTTATATCTATGCCGCAATTGGCTCCTCATTTTTCCATGCCATCAACGATCAACTCTGGGGCGACATACTGGTTGCGCTGCTCACCCTGTTCCGCGTCATGACTTTTGAAGACTGGACCGATGTCATGTACGAAACCATGGCTGTCTACCCGCTCAGCTGGCTTTACTATCTCAGCTTTATCTTTATTACCGCCTTCGCTTTTTTGAACATGGTGATCGGCATCGTTGTCAATGTCATGAACGAAGAGCATGAACTGGCGCGCGAGGCGGAAAAACCGGAGCCGTCAGTGACCCTCGAACAGCTGCAGCTGGAGATAAGGGAGTTGAAAACGATATTGCAGAAAAACGCAGGACTGAGGACAAAGGACTAAGGACTCGTTACTCAGTACTCAGTCCTCATCACCCAGTCCTCAGTACTCAGTACTCAGTCCTCAGTCCTCATCACCCACTCCTATCTCATCAACAATCCAGCGCTGCAGGATTCGCCATCAGGTAGTTGAACACCCTGGTTGCCTTGACATGATCCCCCTGCGACGCTATGGATATCCACTCGAGTCCCTCGTTGCTGTCTTCGGTTACTCCTTCGCCATCGAGCAGCATCACGCCAATTTGATACTGCGCTTCAGTGCACCCGCCTTCAGCAGCGCGTCGATACCAGATGCCCGCCCTGTAGAGATCTTTTTTGACTCCGTCCCCACTAGAGTAGCGCCGGGCAAGCAACGCCTGTGACTCTACATCTCCATCCAGTGCGTAGCGTTCGAGCGTATCAAAAGGCAGCTTCACAAGGGCCAATGATGATGCAACATCAAAAAGAGAGAGACAAACAGGATTTGCAGAGATTTCATAGGCTCAAATGATAATCAGTAAACGGTTGAACTAGTGCCAAGTTAAGCATATTTTATGAGACTATGTGGTTTTCTTCGTAGAAAGAGCTTTTTTGAGGGTAATAATCTCTCAGTGGGATTTACGGCTTATACTATCAATATCCGCCTGCTTCGCATTTGCTGAAAAATGATAGCCGGGCTTTTTTGCGAGATAATTGATGACCGGATATGTAGCCTCTGCACTGTTCATTTACTCACAGGAGAGTGAGCAACTGCCCGATCGTTTGCAGGGCAATACTTTCGGTGCTGAAATAACCCCTGTCGAATTCACAGTTTTCCAGCAAGATCCTACAACTCTCCTTCAAGGAGTGGAACATCTCATTGTTTCAGGGTCGCTTGAGGAGATAAAAACGGTGATTGGTCATGCGATGGAGCATGATTTCAGCGTGGGAATCATTCCCCGGAAATCACAAAAAAACCTGAAAAAATATTTCGCCCTTCCCGGAGACGAGAAAGCCGCCGTTGAACTGGCATTACAACAGCCCGCCAAACGCATAGATATCATTTTATGCAATGAAAAAATACTGCTCTTCAAGGCTACTATTGGCCGTTTACCACTGCTGAACTCCCCCGGGAGTCTCACCCTGTGGAAGCTGATGTCTCAGGCGAGAAGCCAACTAAAAGGAATAAAACTACTGGGATTTAGTTTCACCACCGAGAGTGGAAAAAAGATTAAAACAGCAGCTTGTGGCTGCATGGTCGTTCAGCATTCAAGGGGCAGCCTGGCCTCCAGAATGATTCGTCATCGCAACTGTTTTTCCGATGGGATGGTATCGCTGGTGATCGCAGCGCCATTATCGATCATCGAATATTTGAAATTTCTCGCCCAGACGCTGCAACAAAGTTTGCTACACAAGCGTGTCGCCCGCACAATGGGTTATATTGAAAGCCCCCGGATTCTTATCGAGGCGGAGCAGGAGCTGGACGTATTCATCGATGATGAGCGTGCGACTCATACACCGGTCCAGTGCAAAGTTGCACCCCGCGCGGTGCGCATCAATACCGGTCCAGTCACCGCAACAGAAACCGGCAACAAGAAGGTGGCCAAAGAGATTCTGGATATCAAGCACCTTCCTCTCGACAATGAGCTGATCAAGGCGAAGAAGAGAGCAATTCCATTTTTTTCCTACGCATCCGAAGAGCGTTTTCAGGATTTGTTTACTGCGTTGCGCGATGACGCGAGGCTAAACTCCTCATACCTGATATTGATGTTCCTCAGCACCATGCTGGCAACCATAGGGCTCTATCTGAACAGCTCTTCTGTAGTCATAGGCGCTATGTTGCTGGCGCCACTGATGGCGCCTATCGTTTCACTGGCCATGGGTTTACTGCGGCAGGATCAGAAGCTGTTAATAAAATCCGTACAAAAAATAGCTATCGGTATTGCGATAGCACTCTGTGCCGCCGCGATGGTGGCTTTACTGTTTCCACACAAACCGGTAACCAATGAGATGCTGGCGCGGCTAAGTCCCAGCCTGCTGGACCTGGCGGTCGCAATCTTTGCCGGAATTGCAGGCGCCTACACCAAATCCCACAAAGAGATTCTACAGAGCCTGGCCGGTGTAGCCATAGCCGTGGCGTTGGTGCCGCCTTTGGCGGTCGCCGGCACAGGCCTGGGGCGGCTGGACATTGATTTTTTCTACCAGGCATTCCTGTTGTTTTCGACCAACCTGGTTGGTATCGTTCTGGCCGCAACCCTGACTTTTAGAGTGCTGGGTTATTCAGCAGTCATTAAAAACAAACGTAATGTAGGCATCGTCGTGTTGATGCTGGCGTTGATCACGGTACCGCTTTATCTCTCCTACGACGAGATTGTGGAGAAACTGGTGCTTGAAAAAAGCTGGAAAAAAGAACGTTTTCTGGTGAACGGGAAATATTTGATTGTGCAAAAAGCGCGTCTGGCTCACCATAAAAACAAGCTGGTCATTACCATGGATATACTGGCCCGGGAACGATTGACCCGCGCGGACATGGATATATTCCAGAAAAAGATTCAGGAAAATTA
>JAUVEG010000302.1 GCA_030594925.1 Gammaproteobacteria bacterium | reverse complement strand
AGTACTGAATAGTTACATTATTTTTTTCCTCATTCCCACGCTCCTGCGTGGGAATACAGAGATAGCTTCGAATATAGCTCCGTATGCATTCTCACCGGGGACGGTGGGTACGAGAGTACCCCGTCATCCCGAGGGAAGTGAGGCACGAATGACGAGGGATCTTAAAGCGTAGAGCATTTAGATCTCTCCTGCGTCGAGATGACAACATGCAAATTCCACCGAAACAAATTATTTTCAAAAAAATTTACAAAACGAAGAACTTTCCTGAATAACCCCGGTCTATTAATTACTGCTTACCACTTTTAACGTTTTTTTCAGTGGCTATACAGTTATATGTGACTCCCTTTGACTCAGTTGACCAGCGTTTGTGACAAAACGCTGGTATTTTTTTGCCTCTTCAAGATGCACTATTTCGATGAGTGCTATAAAATCCAACCCTTGAAATTCTGTATACTTCCAGAAACATATCGCAAGGGGCGCACCGATGCTGGATTCCACTCAAAAAAAGACTCTTCTCTCTCTGCTGTTGTTAACACCCGGTTCGCTGCTTGCAGCTGAAGGTGACCTCAACGCTGCCAATACCTCATGGATACTGACGTCAACTGCCCTGGTGCTGTTCATGACGCTGCCCGGGCTGGCGCTCTTTTACGGCGGACTGGTGCGCGCCAAGAACGTGCTCTCTATTCTGATGCAGTGTTTTGCGATTGCCGGCATCTCCTCGATTCTGTGGTTGGTCGTGGGTTACAGCCTGGCTTTTGGCGAAGGAGGTCCCTTGATCGGAGATTTCAGCAAGGTGATGCTGTCGGGCATCGGTCGTGATGCAGTCGCCGGTGATATTCCCGAATCCCTCTTCATGCTGTTTCAGATGACCTTCGCGATTATCACCCCGGCGTTGATCATCGGCGGCTACGCGGAGCGCATGAAATTCTCGGCGATGGTGATCTTCAGCGCGGCATGGCTGCTGCTGGTCTATGTGCCTGTTACCCACTGGGTGTGGGGCGGAGGCTGGCTGCAGGAGATGGGGCTCTATGACTTTGCAGGCGGCACGGTGGTGCATATCACCGCCGGCGTTGCAGCGCTGGTGTCAGCGCTGGTGCTTGGACAACGCAAGGGTTTCGGCACCAAGGCGATGATGCCGCACAATATGACCATGACGGTAGCCGGCGCGGGTATGCTGTGGGTCGGCTGGTTCGGTTTCAACGGCGGCAGCGCCCTGGCATCCAATGGTGATGCGGCTATGGCGATGCTGGTGACGCATATCTCTGCGGCGACGGCGGCAATTACCTGGATGGTGATCGAATGGGTCAAATACGGCAGACCCAGTGCACTGGGCATCGTCACCGGCATGGTAGCGGGCCTTGGCACCATCACCCCGGCTTCGGGCTTTGTCGGCCCCGGCGGCGCCCTGATTATCGGGCTGCTGGCCGGATCGGTCTGTTTCGTTGCAACCCTGACCCTCAAGCAGAAGCTGAAGATCGATGATTCACTCGATGTCTTCCCCGTGCATGGCGTCGGCGGCATCATGGGAACGATGCTGGCCGGTGTTTTCGCTGCGACATCACTGGGTGTTTTCAGCGGCTACGGTTTTGCAGAGGGCATCCAGAGCATGGCGGGGCAGATCAAGGTGCAATTTATCGGGGTCGCCGCAACCATTATTTTCACCGCAGTTGTGACCTATGTACTGCTGAAAGTCATCGATCTGACGATTGGCCTGCGGGTCACCGAAGAGCAGGAGGTCGAAGGACTGGATATCGCACTGCATGAAGAGCGCGGCTACGTCGGGTTATAAAACAGGTCAGGTGACGAGAGATCACGCTAGCCTCCCTTGTATGGAGTTATTGCGATGTTACAAATCATGCTTCCTATTCGCTTTATTTGTCGCTAACCGGCTTTTGGAAGCGCTTGATCCAGATCCCGCTGAGGATCCAGGAGTAGAGCCAGGTGCCGAATATGATCAGGATGAAGGCCTTGACGATATCCATGCTCGATCCATCCAGAGAGAAAGCCGGGACATAACCAAACAGAAACGGGCCGAGGTAGAGGAACTTGGCGAATTTGAATGCCGAAAAAGCTGTTTTCCACATGTTGGCCTTGGCGATGGTAGCTCCCGCAAAGGCGGCAATGCAAACCGGCGGTGTGATGTTGGAGTCCTGTGAAAGCCAGTAGACGATCATGTGGGCGGCGATCAGATTGACGCCCAGGTGGGTCAATGCCGGCACCGCCACCACGGCGGTAATCAGATAGGCAGCAGTGACCGGTACGCCCATACCCATGATCAGCGACGCCAGGGCAATGAAGAGAATGGTCAGCACCAGCGAGCCGTCGGCCAGTTCGATTACGATGTCTGCAAAGGTGAGGATCAGGCCGCTGAAGGTGAGCACGCCGATGATGATGCCGATGACACCCACCGTGGCGCCAATCATCAGGCTGCTTTCAGCCCCCTCTCTGGCGGCCACGATAAACTCCTTTGGACCGATGCGTGTCTCTTTGCGGAACCAGCTGACTGCTATGCAGGTAACCAAGCCGAGGATGGCCGAATAGCCGGGGGAGTATCCGTAGAGCATGAAGATGGTGATCACGACCAGCGGCAGGGTGTAATACCACTCGCGCTTGAAGATCTCCATGGCGCTGTTTTTGGAGCGTTCTCCCAGTAGATTGTATTTTTTGGCCTCGTAGTGAACCATCACATAGACGCTGAAGAAGTACATCAGCGCCGGAAAAATCGCTACCAGCATGATGTGGGAGTAGGGCAGGCCGGTCAACTCCGCCATAATGAAGCCGCC
>JAUVEG010000324.1 GCA_030594925.1 Gammaproteobacteria bacterium | reverse complement strand
AGCCAGTTGGTGATGCCGGAGCGTATCAGCGAGATGCCGGCAAGGCGCTGTAGCAGAGGCGGGGAGTGGTGGCGGGGGCGATCGTGGATCAGAGAGCGCGCTGCTGATTTGAATTGCCTGGTTGGAACCACTTCATCAACCAGGCCGATTTTTTTGGCCTGCCTGCCGTTCAGATTGCGGTTGCTGAGCATCAGCTGCAGTGCGTTGAGATGTCCGATCAGCGCCGTGGAACGTACGGTCCCTGCAAATCCGGGAAAAATACCAAGCCGTGTTTCCGGAAAGCCAATGCGCACATCTGTAGCGTCACTGGCGACGCGGTAGCTGCAGGCCAGCGCCAGCTCAAGGCCGCCGCCCAGGCAAAAGCCATGAATCAATGCCACGCTCGGGAAAGAGAGGTTCTCCAGGCCCTCGAGGATCTCATGGGCATGATGGATCAGCTGTTCAGCCTCATGCCTCTCCGTCATTCCCGCAAACGCCTTGACATCGGCTCCGGCAATGAAGCCGCTTTTTTTATCAGAGAGCATCACCAGACCGACGGGGTTGTGCTGGGAGATGGAGAGCAGATTATGATCCAGTTCCTCGAGCATCTCTCTGCTGAGAATGTTGGCGCCGGAGTCTTGCATATCCACATGCAGCCAGGCGATATTCTCCTCATCGATCTCAAAATTCCAGTTATTCATCTGCTTCGCCTCCATCTTTGCCGCTCTCCTGTTGAGCGTCATTGGTGATCCACATTGCGCCGCCCTGTCCGCCGCCGATACACAGGCTGGCGATGCCGTTTTTGGCCCTGTGGCGTTTGAGTATATGCGCCAGGTGCAGCACGATGCGTGCGCCGGAGGCGCCCACGGGGTGTCCGATGCTGACAGCACCGCCATCGACATTCAGGCGGTCACAGGGTATCTCGCCAAACGCCTGCTCGTGGCCAAGCTCCTCCCTGCAGAATTTGGCATCCTCCCACGCCATGCGGCATGCCAGCACCTGTGCGGAGAAGGCTTCGTTGATCTCCCAATAGTTGATGTCGCTGGAGTTCAGTGCATTGCGTTCAAGCAGCGGCGCCATGGCGTAGACGGGGCCCAGTCCCATCTGCGCCGGATCGAGTCCGGCCCACTGCACATCGCGGATGCGCGCCAGCACCGGCAGCTGATATCGTTCAACAGCATCGGCAGACGCCAGCAGCAGCATGGCAGCGCCATCGGTGACCTGGGCGCTGTTGCCTGCGGTGACGTTGCCGAATTTTCGATCAAAGACCGGCTTCAGCTTTGACAGCGTCTCCAGGTTTGAGTCCCGCCTCAGGCCGTCGTCCTGCTGGTAGAGTGTGCCGTCATCGGCATAGAGGGGAATCAGCTCCTCGAGATAGTCGTTGTCGATGGCGCTGCCAAGGCGCAGGTGACTCTTGGCGGCATACTGATCCATCATTCTGCGACTGATGTCAAAGCGGTTGGCGAGTATCTCGGCGGTCTGTCCCATGCTCAGGCCAACCACCGGGTCAGTCAGCCCGCGCAGCAATCCGATCACAGGGGTCAGATGTTTGCCGCTGAGTTTTGTCAGCTGTTTGAGGCGTGCAGTCGTGGATGCAGCACGGTTCCACTCCGCCAGCCAGTTGACCATCAGCGGGTTCAGCAGCACCGGACTGTGGCTCATGGATTCGGTTCCCCCCGCCAGCACCAGTTCGGCGCGGCCGCTGACGATATCCTTTGCGGCGCTGTCAAGCGCCTGCATGCCGGAGGCGCAGTTGCGTTGCACTGTCCACGCCGGCACACTGTGCCCACAGCCCAGCCGCAAAGCAACCACGCGTGCGATGTTGGCCTCGTCCGGCCCGGGAGAGACGCAACCGAGGATCACCTCATCCAGTTGCGAGGCGGCAAATGGCTGGCGGCTCAGCAGGGCGCGACCCGCTGCAACGGCAAGGTCGGAGGCGTGAAAAGCCCCCGGCTTGCCACGCGCCTTCAGAAACGGCGTCCGAGTGCCGTCGACGATATAGACGGCTCGGCCTTCGAGCATAGATTGTTGTTTCATTTTGTCTCCATCATTTATGCTGATCTGTAGGGCGGCATAAGCGACAGCGCATCCCGCCGCATGAAAAGGTGCAATGCGCTGTCGCTTATTGCACCCTACGATCTTAAAACCTAAAACCTCCCTAATACTCTTTAAAGCTATCTACAGCAATCACCCTGCTGCGTAACTCCTCCAGCAGCAGTAACTGATCGAACTGCTGATCATCGATCAATCCCTCTGCATGGGCCGATTGAAACATCTCTTCTGCTGTTGTGCCCCGGATGCGCCCCTGCTTGTGCGCACTGCGAATGCTCTTCTCGACGGCATCCAGTTGCACGGAGAGATCAAGCGCCGCCTCGAGCTGGCCAACAGGCTCATCTCTGTCGGTGGAAACGAAGATCCCGTCAGTGAGCCGGTCACGCGTATTGGATGGTGAAAGCAGCAGCTCTGCCGCCTTGCTGTCGCTTTTATCATCCGGCTCATGAAAGGGGTAGCCTGTGGGGAACACCAGCAGACGCAATGTCCATGCCAGCGGACGCAGCGGCAGG